>NZ_JBHRWI010000061.1:0-153175 GCF_042647905.1 Amycolatopsis halotolerans | reverse complement strand
CTCGTCCTCACCCACCACGAACACCACGGACGCTACTGAGAAAACCTCATTGGGGCGCTAACCCCACCACCCACCCAACCGCAGCCGATGCACCCAATTAAGGCAGCCACACCCCCCGCACCCCGATACGAAGCCAAAAACACGGCGCGGGGGTGCTTGTCAAGGCATCTTTCCCGCCTTGACAAGCACCCCCGCGCCGTAGTCACAATCAAGCTTCGGGGTGCCCCACGCAACCACTCAAAAGCAATGTCGCCGCCAGGCGACGAGCAGAACTACTCAGCCGCCATCCGCTCCCGAAGAGAACGAGGCCGCATATCCGTCCAGACCTCGTCCACATGCTTCATGCACTCCTCCCGGCTCCCCCGGACCCCGTCGGCCCGCCACCCGGCCGGAACCTCCTTGTCCGCGGGCCACAGCGAATACTGCTCCTCCTCATTGACCAAAACCTGAAACACCGCACCGTCATCCATCAGAACTTCCCTTTCTCCGTCACTGACCAGAAGTCTCTTCCAGCTCCCGAACCCGAGGCGCGGCAGGCAACCCGCGCAAAGTCCCGCTAAACGTGGTCACAAGAGTGACCACAGCGATCGACCCAGTACAAGCCAGCACCGCGGACGCAGCGGGCAACGCCTCGACCAACCACCCGCCCAACGCGGGCCCGGCCGCGGCAGCCAACCCGCCGGTCACCCCCAGCACCCCGCCGAGCCGCCCCCGCAACCCGTCCGGAGTGGACAACAACTGATAGGTGGCAATAGCAGTATTGGCAGCAGGAGGCAAAAACGCAATAGCCGCGAACAACGCACCCATCACATATCCATTGTGGACGAACACGGCAAGCGGCGTCAACAAGGTCAACGCCCAGAACACCCCGATAACCAGCCCGTACGCGCTAAGCCACCGATGCAGATACGGCGCGGCCAACGAACCGAGAATCCCCCCGGCCCCCAACATCGCCGCCATCACGCCAATCTCTCCCGCCGGAACCCCCCGCTCATTAGCCAGCACAATGATCACGAGGTAATAAGCGGAAAAGAACAGATTCAAACTGACGACGCACAACACGGTCGCCCGCAACGCGGGCCGGGACCACACCCACCGAAGCCCCTCGACAATCTCCCGCCCAAGATGCTGAGGCGGGCCATCCGCGGGTCGCTCCGCCTGCCGAGGCAACCGCACGAACAACAACGACACGAACGCGATCACATGCGCGACCAGATCAAAGAGAAACGGAACAACCCGCCCCACCGCGAAGAGAAACCCGCCCAGCGCAGTCCCGGACAACTGCCCCGCGCTGGTCCGGGCAGCGTTCATCGCCACCGCGGACGGCACCTGCTCCTCCGCCACCAGCCGAGGCAAACTGGCCTCCTCAGCCGGCTCGAACAACGCCCGGCTGAGCCCCATCACGACGGCCACCACAACGAGCATCCACACATCCGCGACGCCCCAATACAACGCGAGCACCAACCCGCCCGCCGCGACCGCCTGCGCGGCCTCGCAGCAAAGCATGATCCGCTTGCGATGCCACCGATCCACCAACGCCCCGGCAGGCAACCCGGCAACGAGCTGACTGATCGCCACGGCCCCGAGCACCAGCCCGGACTGCGCCGCCGACCCGGTGAGCGCCAGCACCAGCAACGGAAACGCGATGGTGGTGGTGCTGAACCCGGCCTCGGAGACGACCTGGCCGGTCCAGAGCAGCCGATAGTCGCGATTGCCGACGATCCCGCTCATGCCTCGCCACCCCGGCAATCCGCGGCAATAGCCCGCAGCGCGTCCGCGAAACCGCGGGCCACCCCGGCGACCGTCTCCCGTTCGTGCTGGTCCGGCAGGTAGAACCACGAGAACTCCAACTGCCCCTCCCGCACTCCGCCCACCACCTCGAGCGCGTGCAGCGACCGGTTGGCCGGATCCTGGTCCCGCCCCAGCGGCGGAAGCGAACGCAGGAACAACCCGTCCCCGGTCCCGGTGTTCTCCCCCTGTCCCAGGTAGTTGAACGCGACCCGCGGAGCGGACCGGCCGAGGTCGGGGAAGCGGAAGGACCGCAAGACCCCGTGCCCGAACCCGTTCCCCGGCACCGCCCGCAACTGCCGCCGGACTGACTTGACCAGGCTCCGCCAGCTCGCACCCGGATCGACTGCCAAGGCGACCGGGAACAGCGTCGTGAACCACCCGACGGTCCGGGTCAGGTCGACGTCGTCCAGGATCTCCTCCCGCCCATGGCCCTCAAGATCGACAGCCACCGCGGACTCGCCTGTCCAGCGCGTCAAAGTCCAGGCCAGCGCAGTCAGCAGCACGTCGTTGATCCGCGTCCGATAGGCACCGGGAGCGAGGTGCAGCAGGGCATCGGTATCCGGCGCGTCGACGCGAATGGTCACCGAGTCCTGCGGCTCAGGAGCAGCGCCCGCCCGATCCACCGGGATCTCGCAACCCGGCAAGTCCCGGGCCCAATGCGCGCGTTCGCCGTCCAGCGCCCCGGATTCGGCGAACTCCCGCAACCGCCGCGCCCAGTCCCGGAACGACGTCGTCTTCGGGCCCAGATCAGGCTTCTCCCCGGCTTCGATCTGCCGGTAGGCCCGCTCCAGGTCCTCCAGCAGGATGCCCCACGAAACGGCGTCGACCACCAGGTGGTGCGCGACCAGGAAAAGCAGCGGATTCTCCGCAGCGTCCGACAGGAGAGCCCGCAGGTGCGGCGGCCGGGCCAGGTCGAAGCTCGCCTGAGCGTCGTCGGCCGCACGTTCCAGGTCCACAGCGGACACCAGGCGCAGCACGGAACCGGAATCCACGGGGTCGTTGTGCTGAATCCACCCCTCGGCGGTCTGCTCGAACCGCAGGCGCAGCGCATCATGCTGCGCCACCAGCGCGTCGATCGCCTGCCGCAGGACCTCCTCGTCCACCGGGCCGTTCAGCTCGATCAGCACCGACTGGTTGAAATGCGCCGCATTCACCGGCGAGGCATCCAGGAACCACCGCTGGATCGGCGTCAGCGGAACCGCCCCGACCACAGCTTCGCGATCCTCCTCGGCCGCATCGGCGGGCTGGACCACGCTCGCCAGCTCAGCGACCGTCTGGTGCGTGAACAGGTCCTTCGAGCGCATCGCCAACCCGGCCTGGCGAGCGCGGTGCACGACCTGGATGCTGAGCAGCGAATCCCCGCCGAGCTCGAAGAAGTTGTCCGCGATGCCGACCCGCGGGATCCCGAGCACCTCGGCCCACACGTTCGCCAGCAGTTCCTCCAGTTCAGTCCCGGGAGCGACGTACTCGGCGGTCTGCAGCTCCGACAAGTCCGGCTCCGGAAGCGCGGCGCGGTCGATCTTCCCGTTCGGGCTCACCGGGATCGCGTCCAGCGGCACGAACACCGACGGGACCAGGTAGTCCGGCAGCGCCTCGCCCAGGAAAGCGCGCAGCTGAGCGGTTTCCCCGACCACATAGGCGACCAACCGCTTGTGCCCGCCGGCTTCCCGGGCCACCACGACGGCCTCGCGCACGTCCGGGTGCCGTCGCAGCGCCGCCTCGATCTCGCCCAGTTCGACGCGGAAGCCGCGGATCTTGACCTGGTGGTCCACGCGTCCGGCGAACTCCAGGTCCCCCGCCGCCGTCTGCCGGACGACGTCGCCGGTGCGGTACATCCGCGATCCCGGCGGGCCGAAGGGGTTCGCCACGAACCGGTCGGCGGTCAGGCCGGGCCGGGACAGGTAGCCGCGGGCCAGCCCGGCGCTGCGGACGTACAGCTCGCCCGTCGAGCCGATCGGTGCCTGCCGCAGTCCGGCGTCCAGCACGTACGTCTCGGTGTTCCGGATCGGTTTGCCGATCGGCGGCGGGCCGCCCGGCGACAGCGGTTCGCTCCACGAGGTCGCGACTGTGCACTCGGTAGGCCCGTACGCGTTGATCATCCGCCGCCCCGGCGCCCAGCGGGCGACCAGTTCGGCCGGGCAGACGTCGCCGGCCACGACCACCGTGCGCAGGTCCGGCAGCGGCACGTCGGGCACGGTCGCCAGCGCGACCGGCGGGAACACCGCGTGCGTGACCCGGTGTTCGGTCAGCACCTCGGCCAGGTGCGCGCCGAGCAGCGGCCCCTCGGGCGGAACGACGAGCGCGGCGCCGGCGGGCAGCGTCAGGCAGATCTCCACGACCGAGGCGTCGAAGCTGGGCGAGCTGAACGCCAGCACCCGGTCGCCGGGGCGGACCTGGAAGTGGCCGATCGTGGCGGCGGCGAGAGTGGCCAGACCGGCGTTCGGGACCACGACGCCCTTGGGCCGCCCGGTCGAACCGGACGTGTAGATCACGTACGCCGGTTGCTCCGGGTCCACCGGGACACCGAGGTTCGTGTCCGCGTACTCCGCGGCGTCGAGTTCTTCGTCCACGACCAGTACCGGATCGGCGTCGCGCAGCATGAACTCGATGCGCTCGGCGGGATAGCCCGGGTCGACGGGGAGGAACGCGGCGCCGGTCTTCGAAATCGCCAGCTCGGTGACGACGAGCGCGGTCGAGCGCGGCAGCCGGACCGCGACGATCCGTTCCGGGCCGGAACCCCGCTCGGCCAGCAGCCGGGCCAGCTGGTTCGCCCGCGCGTTCAGCTCGGCGAAGGTGATCTCTCCGGAGGCGGACACCAGCGCGGGAGCGTCCGGCGTCCGCGCGGCCTGTTCTTCGATCAGCTGCGCCAGGGACGCCGTCTGGTCCGTCGCCGCGGTTTCGTTCCAAGCTCGCAACTGGTCCGCTTCGGACTGCGGGAGCAGCGGCAGGGAAGCCATCGGCTGGTCCGGCTGAGCGGCGAGAACGGTCAGCGCGGTCAGCAGCCGATCGGCGAGCCGTTCGATCGTCGCGGCGTCGAACAGGCCGGTGGCGTAGTTGATCGCGGCGTGCATCTCGCCGCCGTCCTCCTCGAACTGCACGAGCAGGTCGAACGTCGCGCTCGTCGCGGGCAGGGCCACCTCCTCGGCGACCAGCGCGCCGCCGCCCGGACGGTCGCCGGTGTTCTGCAGCACCACCATCGCCTGGAACAGCGGCGTCCGGCTCGGATCGCGGACTGGCTGGGCGGCGTCCACCACCCGTTCAAACGGCACGTCCTGGTGGGCGAAAGCGTCGAGCACCGTGTCGCGCACTTCGCCGAGGAACTGCCGGAACGATCCTCGTGAGTCCACTGTGGACCGCAGGACGAGGGTGTTGACGAAGAAGCCGATCAAGCGTTCCAGCTCGGCCCGCTCGCGCCCGGCGGCCACCGTGCCGACCGCCACGTCCTCCTGCCCGCACCACCGCGCCAGCACGACCTGGAAGGCCGCGACCAGCGTCATGAACAGAGTGCCGTGCTGCGCGCCCGCGAGTTCGCGGAGGTTCGCGGCGACCTCGGCGGGGATGTCGAAGCCGAACCAGTCACCTTCGCTCGCGCGCACCGCGGGTCGCGGCCGGTCGGTGGGCAGTTCGAGCGGCGCGAGGCCGGCGAGCCGGTCCCGCCAGTGGTCGAGCTGCTCGTCGAGGTCGGGGCTGTCGAGGAAATCCCGTTGCCAGGCGGCGAAATCCGCGTACTGCACCGGAAGCGCGGGCAGCCGCGGCTCCTCGCCTCGGACATAGGCGGAGTAGCAGGTGTCCAGTTCGGCGGCCAGTACTCCGGCCGACCAGCCGTCGGTGACGATGTGGTGCAGTACCAGCAGCAGGACGTGGTCGCCGGACTCCTCCCGGAACAACCGGGCGCGCAGCAGCGGTCCGGTGCGCAGGTCGAACGGCCGGAGTGCCTCGCGGACCAGCACTGCCTCGTCGAAATCCTCCACCGGGAGCTCGACCGGCACGGGCTCGTGGACGATCTGAACAGCGTGGCCCTCGATCGCGTCGAAGGTGGTGCGGAGCGATTCGTGCCGGGCGACGACCGTGGTCAAGGCCTGTCGCAAGGCATCGATATCGAGTTCGCCGCGCAAGCGCAACGCGGTGGGAGAAATGTATTCCCGGCCGCCGGGCTCGAATTCGTCCAGGAACCACAAGCGCTGCTGCGCGAACGACAACGGCAGCGCGCCGCCCCGGGCGACGACCGGGATCGATTCCGCGTCCGCCTGCCGCGCGGGGAGTTCGGCGGCGAACTGGCTCAGCGTCGGCGCGGAGAACAGCATCCGCGGCGACACCTCGACGCCGAATTCCGCGCGCACTCGCGAGGTGATCCGCATGCTGAGGATCGAATCGCCGCCGAGCTCGAAGAAGCTGTCGTCGGCGCCCACACGGTCGATTCCGAGGACGTCGGCCCAGATCGCGGCCAGCCGCTGTTCGGCGGCGGTCCGCGGCGCGACGTACTCGGCGGTTCCGGCGCGCCCGGGAGCGGGCAGCGCACGGCGGTCGAGCTTGCCGTTCCGGTTGAGCGGGAGCGCGTCCAGCGATACGAACGCCGACGGCACCAGGTGCTCCGGCAGCCGTTCGCGGGTCCACTCGCGCAGGCCCTGCGATGCGCCGACGATGTACGCGACAAGGCGGCCTTCACGAGCGATGACGGTGACGTCGGCGATCGCCGGATGCCGCCGCAAGACGGTCTCGATCTCCCCTGGCTCGACCCGGAACCCGCGGATCTTGACCTGGTCGTCGACGCGGCCGAGGTAGTCGAGCGAGCCCTCGGCGGTCCAGCGGACCTGGTCGCCGGTGCGGTACATCCGCTCCCCCGGCGGGCCGAAGGGATCCGCGACGAACCGGTCCGCGGTCAGGCCCGGCCGGCCGAGGTAGCCGCGCGCGAGCTGCGGTCCGGCGAGGAACAGTTCGCCGGGCAGACCGGGCGGCACGGGTTCGCCGGTGTCGCCGAGGACGTACGCGCGGAAGTTCGTCAGCGGACGGCCGATCAGCGGCTGCTCCCCGACCACCGGCGCGTGGATCGAGTCGACGGTCGCTTCCGTGGGACCGTAGTAGTTGTGCCCGGTGACGTCCGCGGCGGCCAGCTGCTTCCACAGCGTTTCGGTGGCCGCCTCGCCGCCGGTGATCACCGTGCGGGGGCGGACTTCGCCGGTCGCCAGCCCGGCGTCCAGCAGCTGCTGAAGGTAGGCCGGGGTGAGGTCGAGCAGGTTGAGCCCGTGCGCGCGGACGGCGCGGACCAGGGCGAGCGGGTCGAGCCGGGTGTCGTCGTCCAGCACGTGCAGCTCGTGGCCGTCGACCATGGCCAGCAACGGTTCCCAAGACGCGTCGAAGGCCAGCGACGCGGTGAGCGCGGCCCGCTCCCGCCCTCGCTCGAGGAAGATCGCCCGGTGCGCGACCAGCAGGTTCACCAGCGCGCGGTGTTCCACGACGACGCCCTTCGGCGTGCCCGTCGAACCCGAGGTGTAGATGACGTACGCGGCGGTGTCCGCGTCCGGCCGCTTCGAGCACGGCGCTGGCGGCGCGTAGCTCTCGTCCGGCCTGCCCAGCACGACCACCGGACGCGCGTCGTCCAGCAGGAAGCGGACGCGTTCCTCCGGCAGATCCGCGTCGATCGGCAAATACACCGCGCCTGCCTTGAAAATCGCCAGGAACGCGATGACTGCCTCGGCCGAGCGCGGCAGCATGACGGCCACCACCCGCTCCGGCCCGGCACCCCGCTCGATCAATTCCTCCGCCAGCCGCGTGGCTCGGGCGTCGACCTCCGCGAAGTCCAGGACTGTGTCGTGGAAGACCAGCGCGGTCTCGTGCGGCATTCGCGCGACGGTCGCGTCGAACACGTCCAGCACCGTCTCCGCCGGGAGTTCGGCCGGATCACCGTGTCCCAGGGCCAGCACCTGGCTTCGCTCGTCGGCGGTGAGCGGCGAGAGCGAGCCGACGCGACGCTCCGGGTCGGCGGCGATCGCCCGCACCAACTGGGCGAGGTGTGCGGCGAGCCGCTGGGCGGTGGCTTCGTCGAACAGCTTCGGGTCGTAGGACAGTTCGAGCCCGAGCCGGTCGTGGAGGTAGGCGGTGAGGTTCAGCGGGTAGCTCGTGGTGTCCAGCGATTCGACGTCCAGCACCCGGACGCCGTCCTGCCCGCTGTCTTCGATCGGGTAGTTCTCGAAGACCACCACGCTGTCGAACAGCGACGCGCCCGCCGGAACCCCGGTGAACGTCTGCAGCTGCGAAAGCGCCAGGAAGTCGTACCGGCGCGCGTCCGCCTGCTCGGCCTGGATCGCGCGCAGCCATTCGGCGGCCGACTGTCCATTCCGGACTTCGACTCGCGTCGGCACGGTGTTGATGAACATCCCGATCATCGCTTCGACGCCGGGCAATTCCGGCGGGCGGCCGGAAACCGTGGTGCCGAACAAGACGTCCGGCTCGCCGCTGTAGCGCGCGAGCAGCAGCGCCCACGCACCCTGCACGACCGAGTTGACCGTCAGCGCGGCGGTCTTCGCCATCTCGCGCAGCTCCGCCGACTCCTCCGCAGACAGCTCCACCAGGAGCGTCGCCCCGGATTCCGCGCGGTGTGCCTCGCGGGGACGGCGGTCGTATGGCAGCGGAGTCGGCGCGGCGAAGCCGTCGAGCACCTCGCGCCAATGCTCCTCCGCCGCGGCCCGGTCCTGCGCGGCCAGCCACGCGAGGTAGTCGCGGAACGGCCGGCGCGGCGTCAGTTTCGCGGGCGTGCCTTCGACAATCGCCGTGTACTGCTCGCACACCTCGCCGAAGACCTGGGCAGCGCTCCAGCCGTCGAGCAGGACGTGGTGCGAGGTCCAGAGCAGCTGCACCTCGTCGTCGGTCAGCCGGGCGATCTCCAGGCGCATCAACGGCGGGGCCGTCAGATCCATGCCCGCGGCCAGGTCGGCTTCGAGCAGTTTCGCCAGCTCAGCCTGCTGCGCTTCCGGAGCGAGGCCACGCCAGTCGTGCTGCCCGACCGGCACCCGGACCCCGCGATGGACGCGCTGCACCGGCTCGTCGACGCCGTCCCACACCGTGCTGCTGCGCAGGATCGGCGTGCGGTCCGCCATCCGCTGCCAGGCCTCGGCCAGGGCGCGCGGGTCCCGGACCCCGGCCAGCCGCAGCCGGAACTGGTCGAAGTACGCGCTCGACCCGCTGTCGACCAGGCTGTGGAACACCATGCCCGCCTGCAGCGCGGTCAGCGGGTAGATGTCCTCGACCTCGCGGCCGTCCCCGGCGAGTCGGTCCACCGTCGCCTGGTCGAGCCGGGCGAGCGGGAAGTCCGACGGCGTGCGGCCGCTGGCCGAGGCGCAGTGCGCGATGATTTCCCGCAGCGCCCCGACGGTCGCCTCGGCCAGGCCGCGGACGGTCGCCTCCTCGTGCACCTCTTCCGAGTACTCCCAGGTCAGGTGCAGCTCGCCGGATTCGACCACGCCGACGACGTCCAGCAGGTACGGGCGGATGCTGTCCGGCGCGGAGTCGTGGCCGAGGCTTTCCCCGCGACCCTGGTAGAGCCCGTCCTCGGCGGTCCCGACGTCCCAGCGGCCGTGGTAGTTGAACGAGATCCGCGGCGTCGGGTCGTCCCGCAGCGGCGACTCGGTGAGATAGCGCAGCGCTTCGTAGCCGACGCCCTTGTTCGGGATGGCGCGCAGTTGTTCCTTGACCGACTTGAGGATCGCGTCCCAGCCGTCGCCGGGCACGGTCAGCGCGACCGGGTACTGCGCGGTGAACCAGCCGATCGTCCGGGACAGGTCGAGCGGTGCGGCGACGTCCTCGCGGCCGTGGCCTTCCATCTCGAGCACGACCCGGGAGCGGCCGGTCCAGCGCGCCAGTACGCGGGCGAGGGCGCTCAGCAGGACGTCGTTGACCTCGGTCCGGTACGCGCCGGGCACGTCCTGCAGGAGCGCGGAAGTCTCAGCGCGGCCAAGGGAAACCGACACCGAACGCGCCGAATCCGCGGTGTTGCGCCCGGAACGGTCGACCGGAAGTCCGGTCTCGACGCCGCGCAGCACGCTCCCCCAGTACTCGGCCTCGCCGTCGAGCCCGCCGCTGCGGACGTGGTCGGCGAGCGTCCGGGCCCAGTGCGTGAAGGAGCTGCCCGTCGGTTCCAGCGGTTCGCCCAGATAGGCCCGTTCCAGGTCGCCCAGCAGGACGCGCCAGGAGACGCCGTCCATGACGAGGTGGTGCGCGGTGAGGAACAGTTGCGGCGAACGGTCCCGGAAGGTGAACAGGACCGCGCGCCACACCGGGCCGTTGACGACGTCCAAAGAGGTCTGTGCGCGCACTGCCTCTTTGTGCATTGCCGCGACCACGTCGTCCACTTCGGACAGATCGGCGTGCCGCAGGATGTCCGCCGGTTCCGCGGCGATCGGTTCCTGCCGCCAGCTGCCGTCCACTGTGGAGAATCGCATCCGCAGTGCGGCATGCCGTGCGGTGACTTCAGCGATCGCGGCGGTCAGTCGCGAAACATCCACTGCGGACAGTACAAGGTGGACAGACATGGTCAGCCGCCACGGCTGCGCCAGATGCTCGAACAGCCACGACTGGATCGGCCCGAGCGGCGCGGGTCCGGTCTGCTCCGGCACTGGCGCGACCGGGCCGCCGGTCGTGACGACCCGGCCCAGTTCCGCGATGGTCTGATGCTGGAAAAGGTCCTTCGACGTCACCGTCAGCCCGGCCTGGCGAGCACGGGAGACGACCTGGATGCTGAGGATCGAGTCGCCGCCGAGGCCGAAGAAGTTGTCCTCGACGCCGACCTGGTCGACGCCGAGCACCGTCGACCAGACCTCGGCGAGCACGGTCTCGATCTCGGTACGCGGTGCCACATAACGGTTTTCGACGCGCGCGCCGGGTGCGGGCAGTGCTCGGTGGTCGAGCTTCCCGTTCGCGTTGAGCGGCAGTTCGTCCAGCGCGACGAACACCGCCGGGATCATGTGCGCGGGCAGCGAGCGGGAGAGGAACTCACGCAGCACTGTGGTCCCCGGCACCGTGCCGGTCAGGTATGCCACCAACCGCCGGGCATCCCCGGTGCCGTGCGCGACGGCCACCGCGCCGGTCACGTCCGGATGCGCGGAAAGCGCCGCCTCGACCTCGCCCAGCTCGATGCGGAAACCGCGGATCTTGACCTGGTGATCGGCCCGGCCGCGGTAGGCGAGTTCGCCGTCCGCGGTCCAGCACAGCAGGTCGCCCGTGCGGTACATCCGGGTGCCGGGCGCGCCGAACGGGTCCGCGACGAACCGGGACGCGGTCAGTCCGGGCCGGTTCAGGTAGCCGCGCGCGAGGCCCGCGCCCGCGACGTACAGCTCGCCGGTGACCCCGGGCGGCACCGGTTCGAGGCAGGCGTCCAGGACGTAGGCGCGCAGGTCCGGGATCGGCACGCCCACCGTCGCGCGGTCGTCGAGCACGCGATACGTCACGTGCACGGTGGTCTCGGTGATGCCGTACATGTTGATCAGCCGCGGTCCGTCCGGATGCCGCCGCCGCCATTCCTCCAGCCGCACCGGATCCAGAGCCTCGCCGCCGAAGATCACGTACCGCAGCCTCAACGGTGCCGAAGGCAGCGCGCCGAGCCGGTAGAACGCCGACGGCGTCTGGTTGAGCACGGTCACCCGCTGTTCGGCCAGCAACGCCAGGAACTCCTCCGGCGAGCGAACCGTGTCGGACGGAACCACCACGAGACGGCCGCCGTGCAGCAGCGCGCCCCACAGTTCCCAGACCGAGAAGTCGAACGCGTAGGAGTGGAAGAGCGTCCAGACGTCCTGGTCGCCGAAGCCGAACCAGTGCTCGGTCGAGGAGAACAGCCGGGTCACGTTCGCGTGCGGGACGAGGACGCCCTTGGGCACGCCGGTGGAACCGGAGGTGTAGATGACGTACGCGGTGTTCTCCGGCCGGGCCCGCACCCCGGGGTCGGTGTCCGGCTGCCCGTCGGCCGCGACCGTGTCCACGACGCACACCGGTTGCGCGTCGGCCAGCATCGCCTCGATCCGCGCGGCCGGGTAGTCCGGGTCGACCGGCAGATATCCCGCGCCGGACTTCAGCACGGCGAGAATTCCGACGACCAGGTCGGCCGAACGCGGCAACCGCAGGGCCACCAGCCGTTCCGGGCCGGCGCCCTCGGCGATCAGCCGGTGCGCCAGCCGGTTTGCCCGCCGGTCCAGCTCGCGGTAGGTCAGTTCGACGCCTTCGCAGGTCACCGCGACGGCGTGCGGGGTGCGGGCGGCTTGCGCGGCGAACAGCCGGTGCAGCGTCGGTTCCGGGGCCACGACGGCGGTCGGGTTCCAGCCCCGCAGGACGCGGTCGCGCTCGTCGGCGGTGATCCACGGCAGCCGGCCGAGCGCCCGCGCCGGGGTCGCCGCGATTCCGGCCAGCAGGATGCGCAGCCAGTTGCTCAGCCGTTCGATCGTGGCGGCATCGAACAGGTCGGTGTTGTAGTTGACGACCGCGTCGAGCCGCCCGGCGGCCTGCTGGAAGTGGATCGCCAGGTCGAAGCCGGCGGTCACGATCGGCGGCGCGACCTCCTCGACGGCGAGCCCGGGCAGCGCGGGGCGGGCGTCCGGGGTGTTGTGCAGCACGACCATGACCTGGCACAACGGCGTGCGGCTGGGGTCGCGTTCGGGCTGGACGTCGTCCACGACGCGGTCGAACGGGACGTCCTGGTGCGCGAACGCGTCGAGCACGGTGTCGCGGACTTCGCCGAGGAAGGCGTCGAAGCCACGGGTCAGGTCCACAGTGGACCGAAGGACGAGAGTGTTGGCGAAGAACCCGATCAGGCCTTCCAGCTCGGTGCGTTCCCGGCCGGACACGACGGTGCCGACCGCGACGTCGTCCTGCCCGGACCACCTCGCGAACAGCAGCTGACAGGCGGCGAGCAGGGTCATGAAGAGCGTGCTGCCCTGCTGCCGGGACAGCTCCGCGAGCCGCGCGGTGGTGCCGGCCGGGACGCTGAACTCGTGCAGTGCGCCGTTCTTCGTCCGGACGGCCGGACGGGGCCGGTCGGTGGGCAGCTCCAGTGGCTCGAGACCGGCGAGACGGTGCCGCCAGTAGCTGAGCTGGCTGTCGAAATCGGTGCGGTTTCGTTGCCAGACGGCGTAATCGGCGTAGTGGACGGGCAGCGGCGGCAATCCCGGTTCCTCGCTGCGCGTGAACGCGGAGTAGAGGGTCGCGAGTTCGCTCAGGAGGACGCCGGAGGACCAGCCGTCGGTGACGATGTGGTGCAGCACCAGCGTGAGCACGTGGTCGTCGGCGCCGAGCCGGGTGAGCGCGGCGCGCAGCAGCGGGCCGGTGTGCAGGTCGACCGGTCCGGTCGCGGCGGCCAGCGCGGTGTCCAGGTCTCCGTCCACAGCCCGCAGATCGACGGCATGCGGCGGGTGGACGATCTGCACGCCGCGGCCGTCGACCGTCGCGAAAGTCGTGCGCAGGGATTCGTGCCGGGCCACCAACGCGGTGAGCGCCTGGTTCAGGGCAGGCACGTCCAGGTCGCCGCGCAACCGCAGTGCGGTCGGCGAGACGTACTCGGTGCTGCCGGGGTCGAATTCGTCGAGGAACCAGAGTCGTTGCTGGGCAAAGGAAAGCGGTGCTTCGAACGGTCCGTCGCCGCGAGGGAGGAGCGGGATCGCTTCCTGCGGAGCGGACGCGGCGGGCAGCTGTGCGGCCAGCAGCGCCGGGGTCGGCGCGGTGAAAACGAGCCGGGCGGGCACGTCGGCGCCGAGTTCGGCACGCAGCCGCGCGACCACCCGGATGCCGAGCAGCGAATCGCCGCCGAGGGCGAAGAAATCGTCTTCGACGCCGACGCGTTCGATGCCGAGCACCTCGGCCCAGACGTCGATGACCAGTTGTTCCCGCTCGTCTCGCGGGGCGACGTACTGCGCTGACGCGGAAATCTCCGGTTCCGGGAGCGCCCGGCGGTCCAGTTTGCCGTGCCGGGTCAGCGGAAGCTGGTCGAGCTGGACGAACACCGACGGCACCAGGTGCGCGGGCAGAACCGTGGCCAGTTCGCTCCGCAAGTCAGCGGCGTCGCCGACGATATACGCGACGAGTCGGCCATCACGCGCGTCGACGGCCGCATCGATCACACCCGGCTGGGCGCGCAGGGCGGTCTCGACCTCGCCGGGCTCGATGCGGAAGCCGCGGACCTTGATCTGGTCGTCGGTCCGGCCGAGGTGTTCCAGCCTGCCGTCGGCGGTCCAGCGGGCGCGGTCGCCGGTCCGGTAGAGACGGGTCCCGGGCGCACCGAAGGGATTCGCCACGAACCGGTCGGCGGTCAGACCGGGCCGGCCGAGGTAACCGCGCGCGAGCTGGGCTCCGGTGAGGCAGAGTTCG
Organism: Amycolatopsis halotolerans; assembly: GCF_042647905.1. NCBI lineage: Bacteria > Bacillati > Actinomycetota > Actinomycetes > Pseudonocardiales > Pseudonocardiaceae > Amycolatopsis > Amycolatopsis halotolerans. The sequence continues at coordinate 139,042 of NZ_JBHRWI010000061.1, read as the reverse complement.
CCGGGGACTCCGGCCGGGACGAGCCGGAGCTGGTCGTCGAGGACGTATGCGCCGACGTTCCCCAGCGGACGGCCGATCGACGGCCGGTCTCCGGTCACCAGAGCCCACGTCGCGTCCACAGTGGACTCTGTCGGGCCGTAATAGTTTCCGGCGGCTACCCCGGATCCGGCCAGTTCGTGCCACAAGCTCTCGCCGATGGCCTCGCCGCCGACCATCAGGAACCGCGGCCGCCGCTCGCCCTCAAGCAGTCCGGCGGGCAGCAATTGCCGCAGATAGGACGGGGTCACGTCGAGGAAGCCGATGTGCTCGTCGTGGAGGTACCGGGTCAGCGCGGCCGGGTCGAGCCGGGTCTCGTCGCTGATCAGGTGCAGCTCGTGCCCGTCCGCGAGCAGCAGCGGGCCTTCCCACGACGTGTCGAACGACAGCGACGCCGTCAGCGCCACCCGCAACCGCTCGCGGCCGAACGCCGCGCGGTGGTTGACCAGGAGGTTCACCAGGGCCGCGTGCTCGACCACGACGCCCTTGGGCGTGCCGGTCGAACCGGAGGTGTGGATGACGTAGGCGGCATCCGACGGCTGCGGCGCGGCCGGGCGCGGACCGTCGGTGAAGCCGCCGATGCGGTCCAGCACCACCACCGGCTTCGTGTCGGCCAGCAGCACCTCGATCCGCTCGGCAGGCAGGCCGGGATCGATCGACTGGTGCACCGCCCCGGCCTTGAGCACGGCGAACAGCGCGATAATCGCGTCGGCCGAGCGCGGGAGCAGCACGGCCACCACCCGGTCCGGCCCCGCGCCCCGGCCGGCCAGATCCGCAGCGAGCACGTCGGTGCGGGCGGCGAGTTCGGCGAAGCTCAGCCGGACGTCGCCGCAGACCAGCGCGGTCGCTGTCGGCCGGGTCCGCGCCTGGCGGTCGAGGAGGTCGACGATGGTGCCGTCGGGGACGTCGACGACCGGGCCGCGCCAGCCGAGCAGCTGGGCTTCCTCGGTCTCGGTGGTCAGTGCCACGTCGGCGATCCGGCGGCCCGGGTCGGCGCCGACCCCGGCCAGCAGCCGCAGCAGGTGCGCGATCAGCCGGTCGATCGTCCCGACCTCGAACAGTTCGGTGCTGTATTCCACGAGCCCGGCGAGGCGGCCGCCGGATTCCTCGAACTCGACGGTGAGGTCGAAGTTGGCCGAATCCCGCGTCACCCCGGCCGGTTCGGCGGCCAGGCCCGGGAACACCGGCCCGGCGCCCGCGTTGTGAAGCAGCACCATGACGTCGAACAACGGGTTGCGACCGGGGTCCCGGCCCGCGCGCACGGCGTCGACCACTTCCTCGAACGGCACGTCGTCGTGCGCGAACGCGTCGAGGACGGTCTGCCGGGCCGCCGCCAGGTGATCGGCGAACGACGCGGACCGGTCCACTTCGCAGCGCAGGACGACGGTGTTGACGAAGAATCCGACGACCCGTTCCAGCTCCGGCCGGTCCCGGCCGGAGACAACGGTGCCGAGCGCGATGTCCTCCTGGCCGGTGTAGCGCGCGAAGAGCGCCTGGCAGGCCGCGAACAGCACGGTGAACAAGGTGGTTTCCGAGGTCCGCGCCAGTTCCGTGAGCCGGCTGGCCACGTCCGAGGGGACGCCGAACTCGCGCACCGCACCGGCCGTGCTGCGGGCGGCCGGACGCGGACGATCGGTCGGCAGCTCCAGCGGCGTCACCCCGGTCAGCTGCCGGGTCCAGTGCTCCAGCCCGGCCGCGCGGGTCGGGCGATTGTGCTGCCACAGCGCGAAATCCGCGTACTGCAACGGCTGCGCGGGCAGGTCCGCGCGCTCGCCGTCCTGATAAAGGAGGCCGAGTTCTTCGGTCAGCACTCCCATCGACGCGCCGTCGGTGGCGATGTGGTGCACGCACACCAGCAGCACGTGCTGAGCCAGACCAAGGCGCACGAGCACCGCACGCAGCAACGGCCCGTGCGTGAGATCGAACGGCCGCGAATACTCCGCCTTCAGAACGGCGTCGAGGTCTTCCGGCGCGGCATCCACCACCGGAAGCGCCACCTCATACGGCGGCTGAACGAGCTGCCGGGGCTCGCCGTCGACCTCGTGGAAGGTCGTGCGCAACGGTTCGTGCCGGGCGACCAGCAACCGCAACGCCGTCGCCAGCGCGGCGACATCCAGCTCGCCGGTCAGGCGCAAGGCGAACGCGCTGTTGTACTCGGGATCGTCCGGGCGGAGCCGGCTGAAAAACCACAGCCTGCGTTGCGCGGACGACAGGGGCACGGGGCCGGAACGGTCGGCGGCGGCCGGGATCTCCGGCGCGCGGCCGGCCGTTCCGGCCATCCGGCGGCGCAGCGCTTCCCGCAGGTGAGCGGGCAGCGCCGCGATGCGGTCCTCACGGGACGACGTCATGGGGAGTCCTCACGATTCCAGTTCTGCGGCAAGGCGTTCCAGCTCGCTGAGCACGAGGTCTTCGACGGTTTCGGCCAGCGCCGCGACGGTGCGCGCGGTCAGCACGTCGGCCGGGGTGAGCCGGACGTCGAAGAGCGCGCTCGCTTTGGCGGAGATGTGCAGGCTGCGCAGCGAATCTCCGCCGAGGGCGAAGAAACTGTCCTGCGTGCCTACCCGGTCCGCGCCGAGCACCTCGGCCCAGATCCCGGCGAGCGCTCGCTCGGTCTCCGTCCGCGGTTCGACGTGTCCGGTCTCCGCCGCCCGCGGTGTGGGCAGTGCGCGTCGGTCGAGTTTTCCGTTGGCGCTCACCGGAAGCCGGTCGAGCGCGACGAACACCGACGGCACCAGGTAGTCCGGCAGGGACCGGGCCAGGAACTCCCTGAGCACATGTTCTCCGGCCGCCCCGACGACATAGGCGACCAATTGCTTCGCGCCGGGCTGGTCCTCGCGGACGAGGACCGCGGCCTGCGCGACGTCGGGGTGCTTGGCCAGCACGGCCTCGACCTCGCCCGGTTCGACCCGGAACCCGCGCAGTTTGACCTGGTCGTCGCGGCGGCCGAGGAATTCCAGCGTGCCGTCGGCCCGCCAGCGGACGAGGTCGCCGGTGCGGTACATCCGCTCCCCCGGCGGGCCGTCCGGGTCGGCGACGAACCGGTCCGCGGTCAGGCCCGGCCGATCGCGGTAGCCCCGGGCGAGGCCCGCGCCGGCCAGGCACAGCTCGCCGGGCACGCCCGGCGGCACCGGGCGCAGGTCCGCGTCGAGCACCCGGGCGCGGGTGCCGTCGAGCGGGCGGCCGATCGGGATCCGGTCCGGCGGCGGCGCGTCCATCGGATAGGCGGTGGCGAACACGGTCGTCTCGGTCGGGCCGTAGCCGTCGACGATCCGCAGCCCGGGACACGCCGCCAGCACCCGCCGCACCGCCTCGGCCGGGACGACGTCGCCGCCGGTCCAGACCTCGCGCAAACCGGTGAAGCACTCCGGCGTCTCCTGGGCCAGGATCCGGAACAGCCCGGCGGTGACCCACACCGCGGTCAGGCCGTGCTCGCGGACGAGGCCGCGCAGCAGCGGGGCGTCGAGGCCCGGGTCCGGGCTGGTGACGACCCAGCCGCCGGTGAGCAGCGGCACCCACAGCTCGTAGGTCGCGGCGTCGAACGCGAGCGGCGAGTGCAGCAGGACCCGTTCGTGCGCCCCGCAGCGGAACCGGCGGTCGGCGGCCAGCGCGGCGACGTCGCGGTGGCGCACCACCACGCCCTTCGGGACCCCGGACGAGCCGGACGTGAACATCACGCAGGCCGCCTGATCCGGGTCGACGGTGATGTCCGGATCGCTGTCCGGCTCGTCGTCCACAGAGGACAGAAGAACCGTCTGGGCGAGCGGATGCTCCTCCGCCGCGACGATGAACCGGACGCCGTCGAGCAGCACCCGCTGCCGCTCGATCGGCGCCCGCGCGTCGATCGGCAGGTACGCGCCGCCCGCCTTGGCCACCGCCAGTTCGGCGGTCACCGCGGCCGCGTGGTCCACGGCGAGCCCGACCGGTTCCTCCGGCCGCAGTCCGAGCCCGGCGAGCCGGTTCGCGAGGCGGTTGGCCCGCCGGTTCAGCTCGGCGTAGGTGACCGGTTCGCCGCCGAGCACGGCGGCGAGGGCGTTCGGCCGGACGCGGACCTGCTCGGCGAACAGGTCGGGCAGCGACCGGGGTTCCGGTTCGCCGCAGGTGTCGGCCCGTTCCGCGAGGAGCCGGGTCTCCGCCGCGGTGACGACCGGGACGTCGCCGAGCGTGCGGTCGCCGTCGGAGGTCAGGCCGCTGAGGATCTCCAGCAGCCGCGAGGCCAGGTCCGTCACTGTCTCGGGGTCGAAGAGCGCCGGGTCGTACCCGACGTCCACCGACAGCTCCGAACCGGGCGAGGCCACCACGGTGACCGGGAAGTTCGTGGTCTCCCGGGCGGACAGGTCGCGCACGGTCAGGCCGTGTCCGGCCGCCGCGCCGGTGATCGGGTAGTTCTCGAACACCACCAGGCTGTCGCACAGGTTCACGCCGCCCGGCAGGCCCGCCCAGCCCTGGACCCGCGCGAGCGGGACGTGCCCGTGTCCGCGCGCTTCGGCTTGCGCCGCTTGCAGCCCGGCGAGCCAGTCCGCGACAGGAATGCCCCGGTCCACGGCGACCCGGACCGGCAGCGTGTTGATGAAGATGCCGGGAATGTCGTCCACTCCCGGCACTTCGGCCGGACGTCCGGAAGCGGTGGCCCCGAACACGACGTCGTTCTGTCCACTGTAGACCGACAGCAGCAGCGCCCACGCTCCCTGCAGCACGACGTTGTGGGTGAGGCCGTGGCGTTTGACGAACGCGTCCAGCCGGGCGGTGGCGGCCCGGTCCAGGCGGACGGGCAGCCACTCGGCCGAGCACGGGGCGTGGCCGGACGGCGGGGTCCGGTCGCTCGGCAGCTGCGTCGGGCCTTCGACCCCGGCGAGCGCGGTGCGCCAGAACTGTTCGGCGGCGGCCTGGTCGTGCTCGCCCAGCCAGGCGAGATAGTCGCGGAACGGCGGCCGGGACGGCAGCGGCTGCCCGGCATAGGCGGTGCAGACGTCCGAGAGGATCTGGAAGACGCTCCAGCCGTCGAGCAGGACGTGGTGGAACGTCCACAGCACCAGGACTTCCGTGTCCGAAAGCCGGGCGAGGGCGACGCGGGCCAGCGGCGCGTCGGCCAGGTCGAGGCCTTGCGCCCGGTCTTCGGCGAGCAGCCTCGCCAGCTCCGTTCCGTGCCCGTCGAGGCCGGTCCAGTCGAGGTGCCGGACCGGCAGTTCGGCGTCGCGGTGCACGACCTGGACCGGCTCTTCCACGCCGGCCCAGACGAAGGACGTGCGCAGCACCGGCGTGCGGTCGACGACCTGCTGCCACGCCTCGCCGAGCCGGTGCGGGTCGGTGACGCCGTCGAGCACGAAGGTCGCCTGCTCGAAGTACATGCCCTGCGAGGTCTGCGACAGGCCGTGGAAGACCATCCCGCCCTGCATCGGCGTCAGCGGGTAGATGTCCTCGACGTTCCGGCCCTCGACCAGTCGGTCCACTCCTGCCTGGTCGAGTGCGGCGAGCGGGAAGTCGGACGGCGTGCGTCCGCCTGCTTCGGGCTCGGCGCAGTGCGCGATGATCTCCCGCAGCGCCGTCAGCATCTGCTCGGCCAGGGATTCGACGGTGTCGCCGACGGCGGCGTGGGACCAGGTCAGTTCCAGAACGCCCGCTTCGACCCGGCCGACGACGTCGAGCACGTGTGTCCGGGGCGCGTCCGGGTCGACGTCGGCGTCCAGGCTGCCGACGCGGAACAGCCCGCCTTCTGCCGCGCTGAATTGTCCGAGGTAGTTGAAACTCACCTGCGGATCGATCGCTGGCGCGGTGCCAGTCAGGTAGCGCAGTGCGCCGTAACCGATGCCCCGCCGCGGAATCGCGCGCAACTGTTCCTTGACCGCCTTCAGCGCGCGGCCCCAGTCGTCCGGGACGTCCAGCGCGACCGGGAACATGCTGGTGAACCAGCCGACCGTCCGGGACAGGTCGATGCCCTCGAACAGGTCCTCGCGGCCGTGGCCTTCGAGGTCGATCACCGGGACTGCGCCGGTCCAGTCCCGCAGCACTCGGCCCAGCGCGGCCAGCAGCACGTCGTTGACCTGCGTCCGGTAGACCTCGGGGACGTCCTGCAGCAACGCGCGGGTCTCCTCGGCGGTGAGGCGGACGGTGACCTCGCGGGCGTCGGCGATGACGCCCGGGTCGGCCGGGGTCACCGGCGGAAGGGACTGCCAGTGGGCGAGTTCGTCGTCGAAACCGCCTGCCTCGGCGTGTTCGGCGAGCCGCCGGGACCAGGCGAGGAACGACGTCGTCTTCGGCTCGAGGTCTTCGCCGCGATAGGCGGCTTCCAAGTCCTCCAAGAGAATCCGCCACGAGACGCCGTCGATGACCAGGTGGTGCGCGGCCAGCAGGAGCCGTCGCCCGTCGAGGACCGCGTTCAGCAGCGGACCCCGCCGCACATCGAACACGGGCTCGCCGACGAGCAGTTCCGCCGGTCCGGCCGGATCGCTGTGCTGGGCTTTGTCGAACCGCAAGCGCAGCGCGTCGTGGTGCTCCCAGACCGTCTTCAAGGCCCGGCGCAGCGCTGGCTCGTCGACGTCCTCGGCGAACTCCACGACGACCCGCTGGTCGAACCGCTCCGGCTGGGTCTCGAAGTACCAGCGCTGGATCGGCGTAAGCGGTGCTTCGCCGACGACCGGGCCCTGCTCCGCTTTCGGCCCGCGGTCGCCGCCCGCGTGCGCGGCCAGCGCGGCCAGCGTCGGGTGCCGGAACACCTCGTGCGGCAACAGGATCAGCCCGGCGCGACGGGCCCGGGAGACGACCTGGATGCTGAGGATCGAGTCGCCGCCGAGTTCGAAGAAGTTCGTCTCGGCCCCGACGTCCTCGACGCCGAGCACCTCGGACCAGATCCCGGCCAGGACCCGTTCGGCCTCCGTCGCCGGGGCCGTGCGGGCGCCGGTGGCGGCGAAGTCCGGGGCGGGCAGCGCGTTCCGGTCGAGTTTTCCGTTGCCGGTCAACGACAATCGGTCGAGCCGGACGAACGCGGCCGGGACCATGTAGTCCGGGAGGGTCCGGCCGAGGAACGCGGACAGCTCGTCCGCGTCGCCGGTGTAGTAGGCGACGAGCCGCTTGACGCCGTGGTCCTCCCGCGCCAGCACGGCGGCTTGGGAGATCCCGGGATGCGCGGCCAGCGCGGCCTCGACCTCGCCGGGTTCGATCCGGAACCCGCGGATCTTGACCTGCTCGTCCACGCGGCCGGCGAAGTCCAGCTCGCCGTTCGCGGTCCAGCGGACGAGGTCGCCGGTGCGGTACATCCGCGCCCCCGGCGGCCCGAACGGGTCGGGCAGGAACCGCTCGGCGGTCAGTCCGGGAGCGCCGTGGTAGCCGCGCGCCAGGCCCGCGCCGGCGAGGTGCAGTTCGCCGAGCGCGCCCGGCGGCACCGGCCGCAGGTCCGGGCCGAGGACGTAGGCCCGCGTGTTGTCCAGCGGCTTCCCGATCGGCACGACGTCGGGCACCGGGCCGAGAACCGGGTGCGACAGCGCGAAGGTCGTCGTCTCGGTCGGGCCGTAGACGTCCACGACGGTCGTGTCCGGGCAGGCCTCCCGCACCCGTCGCACAGCGGCCGACGGGACGGCGTCGCCGCCGGTCCAGACTTCCTGCAGGCCGCGGAAGATCTCCGGTGCTTCGCGTGCCGCGAGCCGGAACAGACCGGTAGTGAGGAACGCGGCGTTGACCCGGTGCTCGGCGAACAGGCGACCGATGGTCTCCAGGTCGAGGTCTCCGGGAGGGGCGACGACGACCGTGCCGCCGCTCAGCAGCGGCACCCACAGCTCGTACGTCGAGGCGTCGAAAGCCTGGGACGCGTGCAGCAGGATCCGGTGGTGCGCCGCGAAACGCCGGTCCGCCGCCAGCGCCACGATGTCGCGGCGGCTGGGTGCGACGCCCTTCGGCTTTCCGGTCGACCCCGAGGTGTACATGACGTACGCCAGGTTGTCCGGGTCCGCCTTCGGGAGCTGCGCGGCCGCGGTTTGGTCGCCGGGCACGACGATGTGTCCACTGTGGACCTTTTCAGCCGTATCGTGCCACGCGTCGTCGGTGACCAGGATTTTTACGCCGGACAGCAAGGTCTTGAGCCGCGGCTCGGGCGCGCGGGTGTCCAGCGGCAGGTAGGCAGCACCGGCCTTGATGATCGCGAGTTCGGCGATGATCAGCCCCGGCGAGCGGTCCATCAGCACGCCGACGAGCGTTTCCGGCTGCGCGCCGAGCGAGACCAGATAGCGGGCGAGGCGGTCGGATCGCCGGTCCAGCTCCGCGTACGTCAGGCGGGTTCCGTCGCCCGCCACCGCGACCGCTTCCGGCGCGTGCCGGACCTGCTCGGCGAACAGTTCGGCCAGGTCGTCTTCCGGGAGCGGCTGGCCGGTGTCGTTCCAGTCGCGGAGCACCTGCCTTCGCTCGGCCGCTGTGAGCAGGTCGATGTCGTCCAGCGACTGATGCGTGCCGAAGGCCTCAAGGACAGAGGTGAGCTGGCGGGTGATCCGCTCGGCGGTCTCCGCGTCGAAAAGATCAGGGTCGTAGCCGACGTCGAGAGTCAGCTGCTCCCCCGGCGATGCGACGACGCTGATCGGGTAGTTCGTCGTCTCGGCGGCGTCGACGTCGCGCAGCCGCAGTCCGGGCGTCGACGCGTTGTCGATCGGGTAGTTCTCGAAGACCACGATGCTGTCGAAAAGGCTTCCGCCGCAACCGCTCCACGCCTGCAGCTTCGTCAGCGGAAGGTGGCCGTAACGGCGGGATTCGACCTGAGCAGCCTGCAACTGAGCGAGCCACTCGGTCACGTCAGACCCGGCCACGGTGATCCGCACGGGCAGGGTGTTGATGAAGATGCCGGTGATGTCGTCCGCGCCCGGCAGATCGACCGGACGGCCGGAAACCGTGGTGCCGAAGCAGACGTCGCGCTCGCCGCTGAGCCGGGCCAGCACCAGCGCCCACGCCCCTTGCAGGACGGTGTTGAGCGTGAGACCGGCGCGGCGCGCGAAGTCCCGTAGCTGTGCGGAATTCTCGACCGGCACGCGCAGCCATTCCGACGACCGGCTCGTGTGCGCTTGCGCAGGAGCGCGGTCATACGGCAGCCGGGCCGGTGTGACGAGACTGCCGAGTTCGCGCCGCCAGTGCTCCTCGGCCGCGGCGTCGTCCTGCCGGTCCAGCCAGGCGACGTAGTCGCGGAACGGCGGTCGCTCGGGAAGCTCGGCGCGAGCGTAGGCGGCGAAGACGTCGGACAGCACGCCGAAGACGCTCCAGCCGTCGAGCAGGACGTGGTGGAACGTCCACAGCACACGGACTTCGGTGTCCGACAATCGCGCGAAAGCCAGCCGCAGCAACGGCATTTCGGTGAAGTCGAGCCCTTGGGCCCGGTCGGCGGCGAGCAGGTCCTGCCACGCCTGGTCGCGTTCGTCCGGGGTCCGGCCGCGCCAGTCGTGCCGGGCGATCGGGACCGGGACCTGCCGCTGCACGACCTGGACCGGCTCGGGCACGCCCTCCCAGGCGATCCGCGTCCGCAGCACCGGCGTCCGGTCGACGACCCGCTGCCACGCCCGTTCCAGCGCGGCCACGTCTTCGACGCCGTCGAGCACGAACCCGACCTGCTGGAAGTAGACGCGCTCGCCGGGCTGGGACAGCGCGTGGAACACCATCCCGGACTGCATCGGCGTCAGCGGGTAGACGTCCTCGACGTCCCGGCCGTCGCCGACCAGATCATCTACTGTGGACTGATTCAGCGCGGCCAGCGGGAAGTCCGACGGCGTCCGGCCGCCCGCTCCCGGCTCCGCGCAGTGCCGGATGATCTCGCGCAGCGCGGTGGTCATCTCGGCGGCGAGGGTGTCCATAGTGGACCGTTCGTGGACGCCTTCGGCGTAGTACCAGGTCAATTCCAGCTCGCCGGTCTCGACGCGGCCGACGACGTCCAGCAGGTGCGCGCGAGCCGAGCGCGGGCTTTCGTCGGACTCCAGCCGGCCGGAGCCGAACTGGCCGAGGTAGTTGAAACTCACCTGCGGGTCGATCTCCGGCGCGGCACCGGTCAGGTACCGCAGCGCGCCGTAACCGATCCCGCGACGCGGCACCGCGCGCAGCTGCTCCTTGACGGACTTGAGCGCGGTGCCCCAGTCGTCCGGGACGTCCAGCGCCACCGGGAAGACCGTGGTGAACCAGCCGACGGTCCGGGACAGGTCGACGTCGTCGAACAGCTCCTCGCGGCCGTGGCCTTCCAGGTCGACCACGGACGTCCCGCCGGTCCAGTCTCGCAGGACACGGCCGAGCGCGGTCAGCAGCACGTCGTTGACCTGCGTGCGATAGACCTTCGGGACGTCCCGCAGCAGCGCGCCGGTCTCTGCCGCGGACAGCCGGACGGTCACCGAACGCATCGAAGCGACGGTCGCGTCGCCTCGGCCGTCGACCGGCACTGTGGTCCGGCCGGACACGCCTCGCCAGTAGCCGAGTTCGTCGTCGAATCCGCCGGCGGCGGTGTGCTCGGCGAGCCGGATCGCCCAGTCGCGGAAGGACGTCGTGCGGAGGCCGAGATCGATCGGTTTGCCCTCCAGCACCTGGTTGTAAGCGCGCTCGAAGTCCTCGATGAGCACGCGCCAGGAGACGCCGTCGACCACGAGATGGTGCACGGACAGCCGATCCTGGTCGAAGCTGACCAGCGGTGTTTCGGCGCCGACCGGGCCGTTCTCCTGCAGCCAGTGGGTTTCGCCGCGAGCGAAGCGCATCCGGAGCGCGTCGTGATGCGTCAACAGTGCCTCGACGGCCGCGCGCGCCGCGTCCGGATCGACGGTGCCCAGCCGGACGAACTGGTGGAAATGGTCCGGCTCGGCGGTTTGCGTCGCGAAGAACCAGCGCTGGATCGGGGTCAGCGGCACCGGACCGTGGACCGGGCCGCGTTCGACCGCCGCCGTCGCGGTGCGGGCCGCCGCGGCGAGTGCGGCCGGGGTGCGGTGCGCGAACAGGTCGCCGGGTTGCAGTTCCAGCCCGGCCCGGCGGGCGCGGGAGACCACCTGCATGCTGAGGATCGAATCGCCGCCCAGCTCGAAGAAGTCGTCCGTCGCGCCGACGCGTTCGACGCTGAGCACGTCAGCCCAGATCTCCGCGATCGCGCGTTCGCGCTCGGTCCGCGGCGCGACGTGGTCCCGCGCGCCGAACTCGGGCGTCGGCAACGCCTGCCGGTCGAGCTTCCCGTTGACGTTCACCGGGAACCGCTCCAGCCGGACGAACGCGGCGGGCACCATGTAGTCCGGCAACGTCCGGCCGAGGAACTCCGCCAGGTCAGGGGTTTCGCCGACGGTGTAGACGACATAGGCGACCAGGCGCTTCACACCGCCGTCCTCGCGGGCCAGCACGGCGGCTTGTTCGACGCCGGGGTGCTCGCCGAGCGCGGCTTCGATCTCGCTCGGCTCGACCCGGAAGCCGCGGATCTTGACCTGCTCGTCGGCCCGGCCGACGAACTCCAGCGCGCCCTCGTCGTTCCAGCGCACCAGGTCGCCGGTGCGGTACATCCGCTCCCCCGGCGGCCCGAACGGGTCCGCGACGAACCGCTCGGCGGTCAGCCCGGACCGGCCGAGGTAGCCGCGCGCCAGTCCCGCGCCGGCGATGTGCAGTTCGCCGGGCGCGCCGGGCGGGGCGAGCCGGAGGTCGTCGTCGAGGACGTACACGCGGGTGTGGTCGAGCGGTCCGCCGATCGGGACGACGTCCGGCACCTCGCCGGGCAGCGGGTGCACGGTCGCGAACGTCGTGGTCTCGGTGGGGCCGTAGACGTCGGCGACCAAGGTGTCCGGGCAGGCGGCCTGGACGCGGCGCAGCGCTGCCGCGGGGACGGCGTCGCCGCCGGTCCAGACTTCCCGCACGCCCGCGAAGACCTCCGGCGATTCCTGCGCGACCAGCCGGAACAGCCCGGTGGTGAGGAACGCGCCGGTCACGCCGTGCGTCGTGAGCGAGCGGCCGAGCGTCTCGACGTCCACGTCTCCCGGCGGGGCCAGCACGACGGTGCCGCCGTTCAGCAGCGGCACCCACAGCTCGTAGGTCGCGGCGTCGAAGGCCTGTTGCGAGTGCAGCAGAATCCGGTCGTGCCGGGCGAACCGCTGGTCGATGGCCAGGGCCACGACGTCGCAATGCCGTGCCGAAACACCCTTTGGACGCCCGGTCGAACCGGAGGTGTAGATGACGTACGCGAGTTGTTCGGGATCGACCCGGACGGCTGGCGGCGTGTCCGTGGCACCGCTTTCGCCGGTGATGATGGTGCCGGTGTGGACCTCCTCGGCGGTCGCCAGCCAGGCCGCGTCGGCGATCAGCACCGTCACCTCGGCCTCGTCGAGGAGCAGCCGCAACCGCTCGGCCGGAGCGCGCAGGTCCAGCGGCAGATAGGCGCCACCGGCTTTGATGATCGCGAGTTCGGCGACGACGAGTTCCGGCGAGCGGTCCATCAGGACGGCGACGCGGTCCTCCGCCTGGACGCCGGCCTCGATCAGCCGGTGGGCCAGCCGGTTCGCGCGGACGTCGAGTTCGCGGTAGGTGATCTGCTCCTCGTCCGTCACCAGCGCGACGGCGTCCGGAGTACGGCGGGCCTGGGCTTCGAACAGCTCCGGCACCGCCTTGGCCGGAAGCGGACGGGCGTTCTCGTTCCGCTCGGCGAGCAGGTGCTTGATCTCGGCCTCGGACAGCATCGGCACGCGCGACACCGGCTCGTGCGGTGCCGCGACCATGCCCCGGACCAGCGCTTCGAGGTGCTCCGCAAGCCTTGCCGCCCCGGTGTCGCCGATCCGCGCGGGGTCGTGCGTGAGAATCATCGACAGCCGACGTCCGGGGTAGGCGACGACTCCCAGCGGGTAGCTGGTCCGCTCGGCCGCGCGGACGTCACGCAGCTGCGACACCTCGTCGATCGGGTAGTTCTCGAAGACGACGATGCTGTCGAACAGGCTTCCGCCGCCGCTCCACGCCTGCAGCTTGGTCAGGCCGACATGCCCGAAGCGGCGGGATTCCGCTTGTGCCGCTTGAAGATCGCGCAACCAGTCCGCGACTACGCGCGTGCCGTCGAGCCGGACGCGCACCGGCAGGGTGTTGATGAAGATGCCGGGAATGTCGTCCGCGCCGGGCAGTTCCGCCGGACGGCCGGACACCGTCGCGCCGAAGCACACCTCGGTTTCGCCGCTGTAGCGCGCCAGCAACGCGGCCCAGGCACCTTGGACGACGGTGTTGACGGTCAGCCGGTGCCGCCGCGCGAAGGCGTACACCGCGGCGGACGTCTCGACGTCCAGTTCCACCGGGATCCGGCCGGTCGAACTCGACGTGTGCGTGCGGACGGCGGGACGTTCGAGGGGCAGCGGAGTCGGCGTCACCCCGGCGAGTTCGGCTCGCCAGTGTTCCTCGGCGCGCTCGTCGTCTTGTGCGGCCAGCCAGGCCGCGTAGTCGCGGAACGGGGGCCGTACGGGCGGTTCTTCGCCGCGCAGCAGGGCGACGACGTCGGAGAGGATGCCGAAGACGCTCCAGCCGTCGAGGAGGACGTGGTGGAAGGTCCAGAGCACGCGCACCTTCGTGGCGGATTCCCGTGCGATGGCCAGCCGGGCCAGCGGAGCCTGGGCGAGGTCGAACCCTTCGGCGAGGTCTTGTTCCAGCCGATCTGCTAGAGCTTTCTCCGCGTCCACAGTGGACCAGTCCAGATAGGACACTGGAAGGTCCACCGCGCGGTGCACGACCTGCAGCGGCTGCGGCACGCCGTCCCACACGATGCGGCTGCGCAGGATCGGGGTCCGCTCGACAATCCGCTTCCACGCCTCGCCGAGCCGTTGCGGATCCGGCACATCGTCCACAGCGAACGAAACCTGTTCGAAGTAGACGCGGTCGCCGGGCTGGGCCAGGTCGTGGAACACCATCCCGGCCTGCATCGGCGTCAGCGGGTAGATGTCCTCGACGTCCCGGCCGTCGCCGACCAAATCGTCCACTCCTGCTTGGTCGAGCCCGGTCAGCGGGAAGTCCGACGGCGTCCGGCCGCCAGCTCCCGGCTCCGCGCAATGCCGGACGATCTCGCGCAGGGCTTCGGCCATCGCCGCGGCCAACCGGTCCACAGTGGACTTATCGTGCACGCCCTCGGCGTAATGCCAGGCCAGCTCCAGCTCGCCGCCCTCGACCCGGCCGACCACCTCCAGCAGGTGCGGACGGACAGTGTCCGGCGCGACGTCCAGCGCGAGTTCTCGGTGCAGGGTCAGGTCTCCGGGCAGGTCGAACTGGCCGAGGTAGTTGAAGCTCACCTGCGGTTCGATCACCGGCGCCGACCCGGCCAGATACCGCAGCGCGCCGTAGCCGACCCCCCGTCGCGGGACCGCGCGCAGCTGCTCCTTGACCGCCTTCAGCGCCGCGCCCCAGCCGTCCGGGACGTCCAGCGCGACCGGGAACATGCTGGTGAACCAGCCGACCGTCCGCGACAGGTCGACGCCGTCGAACAGCTCCTCGCGGCCGTGCCCCTCGAGGGCGACGACCGGCTGGCTCCCGGTCCAGTCCCCCAGCACCCGGCCCAGCGCGGCCAGCAGGACGTCGTTGACCTGCGTCCGGTAGGCCTGCGGCACCTGGCGCAGCAACGCGTGCGTCTCGTCCACGGTAAGCCGGGCCGTGACGACGCGGGCCTGGCCGAACGTGTTCTCCGCGGTGCCGTCGACCGGAAGCGGCGTCGGCGTGGGCAGTTCCCACCAGTGCGCGAGTTCGTCGTCGAAGCCGCCCGCTTCCGCGTGCTCGGCAAGCCTTTTCGCCCACTCGCGGAAGGACGTCGTCCGCGGGCCGAGGTCGATGGGTTCGCCGCGCACGGCCTGCTGGTAGGCGCGGTCGAGGTCTTCGAGCAGCAACCGCCACGACACGCCGTCGACCACCAGGTGGTGCGCGGCCAGGTGCAGCGTCCGAGGCTCGCCGGACAACGTCCATCGCAGCAGCGTGTGTCCTTCGCCGACAGCGGTGTTGTGCTGATGCCAAGTGTCGCGGTCGTGGCTGAACCGCATCCGCAGCGCGTCGTGCTGCTCGGACAACGCGGCCAGCGCGAGGATCAGCGCGGTCAGGTCGACGTCAGCGGGGAGCTCGACGGCGATCGTCTGGTCGAAGCGGTCCGTGCCCAGGCCGAAGAACCAGTGCTGGATCGGGGTCAGGACGACGTCGCCGCTTTCCGGGCCGCGCGCGGGGATCGCCGTGGCCTCGCCGACGGCCGGGGCGAGCGCGGCGATGGTCTGGTGGCGGAACAGGTCGGCGGTGGTCACGCTCAGCCCCGTTTGCCGGGCGCGGGCGCTCACCTGGATGCTCAGGATCGAATCGCCGCCGAGGGCGAAGAAGTTGTCGTCCACGCCGACGCGGTCGAGACCGAGCACGTCGGCCCAGATCGCGGCGAGCACCGCCTCCCGTTCGGTGCGCGGGGCGACTGTCCGCTCGCTGGACGTCTGCGGCTCCGGCAGTGCGCGGCGGTCGACCTTGCCGTTGGCGGTGAGCGGCAGTTCGGCCATCGGGACGAGCACCGACGGCACCATGTAGTCCGGCAGCGTGCGGGCGACGGCCCGGCGGAGCGCCTCGGTGTCCACGGTTGCCGGGACCACGTAACCGACCAGCTGTTTGCGTCCGCCGGTGGCCCGGATGGTCACGTACGCCTGTGCCACGTCTTCCTCGGCCGCCAGCGCGCGTTCGATCTCGGCCGGTTCGACGCGGAAGCCGCGGATCTTGACCTGGTCGTCCACGCGGCCGAGGAATTCGAGCGTCCCGTCGGTGCGCCACCGGCCGAGGTCGCCGGTCCGGTACCTCCGGTCCCCCGGGTTGCCGAACGGGTCGGCGACGAACTGCTCCGCGGTCAGGCCAGGCTGGTCGAAGTAGCCGCGCGCGAGCCCTGCCCCGGCGATGCAGATCTCGCCGGCGGCGCCGCGCGGCAGCAGGCGGAGCCGGTCGTCGACGACGTGGATCTGGACGTCTCGCAGCGGCGTGCCGATCGGGATGACGTCGGGGACCTCGGCGGTGATCCGGAAGGACGTGGCGAAGGTGGTGGTCTCGGTCGGGCCGTAACCGTCCACGACGGCGATGCCGGGGCAGCTGTCCAGGACTCGTTGCGCGGCGGGCGGCGGGACGACGTCGCCGCCGGTCCAGACCTCGCGCAGTCCGGCGAAGCATTCGGGCGTTTCCTCGGCGAAGAGGCGGAACAGTCCGGCGGTCAGCCAGAGGGCGGTGATGTGGTGTTTGGTGACCAGCCGTTGGATCACCTCGGCGTCCAGGTCGCCCGGCGGCGCGACGACCACGGTGCCGCCGTTGAGCAGCGGCACCCACAGCTCGTAGGTGGAGGCGTCGAAGGCCAGCGGCGAATGCAGGAGGACCCGCTCGTGGCTGGCGAAGCGCGGGTCAGTCGCGAGTGCGGTGACGTCCGCGTGCCGCACCGCCACGCCCTTCGGGACACCGGTGGACCCGGACGTGTACTCGACGTAGGCCAGGTTGTTCGGGCTGAGGTCCGTGAAGGACTCCTTGAGGGAATCAGATTCCCTCAAGGAGTCCTTCACGGACAGCGAGATTCCCTTGTGGACGGCGACGGCGGTGTCGTGCCAGGTGTCGTCGGTGAGCACCAGCGACACTCCGTCGAGGACGCGGCGCAGGCGGTCGGCCGGGGCGCGCAGGTCCAAGGGCAGGTAGGCCGCGCCTGCCTTGAGGATCGCCAGGACGGCCACGACGAGATCAGCCGAGCGCTCCAGCAGCACGCCGACCCGCTCTTCCGGCCTGATGCCGTACCGGATCAGGTGCTGCGCGAGGCGGTTCGCCCTCGCCCGCAGCTCCGCGTAGCTCAGGCTGGTGTCGCCGCACACCACGGCTGCGGCGTTTGGACTTTGCTCGGCGCGTCGGTCGAACAGCTCCGGCACTGTCTCGGCGGGCGTGTTCTCCGGCTGGCTCGGCAGCAGGAACCGGCGGTCTTCGGCGGTGAGCAGCGGGAAGTCGCCCACCGGCCGCGACGGGTCGGCGGCGATCCCGGTGAGCAGCACTTCCAGGCTCCGCGCGAGACGTTCGATCGTGGCAGCGTCGAAGAGCGCGGTGGCGTACTCGACGGTGACGCGCAGGCCGTCGGGTCGCGGCCAGAACTCCACCACCAGGTCAAACCGCGCCGAGGGCCGGGGCAGCGCGTACTCGCTGACCCGCAGCCCGGCGACCGTGCGTTCCGACACCAGCGGGCGTTGCAGGACGACGACGGCCTGCACCAACGGCGTCCGCGACGGGTCGCGTTCGGGCTGGATTTCCTCCACCACGCGGTCGAACGGGACGTCGCCGTGCGCGAACGCGGCCAGCACGGTCTCGCGGAACTCCGCCAGGAAGCGGTCGAACGGCTGCGCACCGTCCACTGAGGACCGCAGCACGAGCGTGTTGACGAAGAATCCGGTCAACGGCTCCAGTTCGGCCCGGTCGCGGCCGGACACCGCCGTGCCGACCGCGACGTCTCGCTGGCCGCTGTAAGCAGCCAGGACTGTCTGGATCGCGGCGGTCAGGGTCATGAACAACGTCGCGCCCCGCGCCCGGCCGGCTTCCGCGACCCGGCGCACCAGGTCGGCGGGCAGATCATGCCGGTGCACCGCGCCTTCGGTGGTGCGCTGCGGGGGCCGAGGACGGTCGGTCGGGAGCGCGAGCGGTTCCAAGCCGTCGAGGGTTTCGCGCCAGTAGCCGAGCTGGTCGAGACGTTCGGACGCCAGACGCCACCGGGTGTAGTCCTGGTAGCCGAGCGGCAGCGGTGGCAGGGTCTTGCCGCTGTACAGGTCGAGAAGTTCGTCGGTGAGCACCGCGATCGACCGGCCGTCAGTGACGATGTGGTGCTGGCACAGCACAAGCAGGTGCTCGTCCGGGCCGGAAGGGAACAGCACGGCCCGGGTCAACGGTCCCGTCCGCAGGTCGAATGGCGCACTCAGTTCGGCCTTCAGCACGTCGTCGCCCGGGGCGGAATCCGCTATCCTCAACGGGATCTCCCCCGTCGGCGCGATCCGCTGCATCCCTTGCCCGTCAGCGGAATCGAAGGTCGTGCGCAGCGATTCGTGCCGCACGCACAGGGAGGCCAACGCGCCGCGCAGAGTCGCGAGGTCAAGCGAGCCGGACAGCCGGATCCCGACACCGGTGTTGTATTCGGAGCTGCCGCCGGTCATTTCGTCGAGGAACCACAACCGCCGCTGCGCCGGGGACAGCGGAAGCAGCCCAGTCGGCGACGCGACCGGGATCGCCTGCTCGGCTCGCGGGCCGTTTTCCAGGTGCAGCGCGAGCTTTTCCACGCTGGTCGCGTCGAACAGCGCCCGCGCCGAGAGATCCGCGCCGAACTTCCGGCGCAGCCTGGACAACGCCTGCACCGCCAGGATCGAATCACCGCCCAGGGCGAAAAAATCGTCATCGACGCCAATCCGGTCCAGGCCCAGCACTTCAGCGAGGATCTCGGCGACCACACGTTCGATGTCCGTCCGCGGCTCCGCCCCGGCGGCTGCCGATTCCGTTGACGGCGCGGGCAGCGCTTTCCGGTCGACCTTTCCGTTGGCGCTCAACGGAAGCTCGTCCAGTACGACAATCGCCGAAGGCACCTGATAGTCCGGCAATACCGCCGCGACAACGGTTTTCAGGTCCTTTCGCGGCGCATCCGGCACCAGCACGACGTACGCGACCAGACGCTTCGTGCCCGGCCCGTCCGCCCGCGCGACGACCACGGCCTCCGCGACGGTGTCGTCCGCGGCGAGCACGGTCTCGATCTCGCCGAGTTCAACCCGGAAACCGCGGATCTTGACCTGGTCGTCGGTGCGGCCGAGGAATTCCAGCTCGCCCTCGTCGTTCCAGCGGACCACGTCGCCGGTGCGGTACATCCGCTCGCCGGGCACACCGGGGTCGGCGACGAACTTCTCCGCCGTCGCGCCGGGACGCGCCCAGTAGCCGCGCGCGAGCCCGGCACCGGCCAGGTGCAACTCGCCGGGTTCACCGGGAGCGACCGGGTTCAACGCGTCGTCCAGCACATACGCGCGGACGTCGTCCAGCGGGCGGCCGATCGGCATCGCCGTCACGTCCGCCGACTGGGCCGTGTAGGCCGTCGCGAAGGTGGTGGTCTCGGTCGGGCCGTACCCGTCGACCACGGTGACGCCGGGGCAGGCGCGCAGCACCCGCCGCACCGCCCCGGCCGGGACGACGTCGCCACCGGTCCAGACCTCTCGCACGCCCTGGAAACAGTCCGGCGCTTCCTGCGCGACGACCCGGAACAGGCCCGCCGTCAGCCAGACCGCACCGACGTCGTACCGGGAGATGACCTCGCGGAGGCTCTCGACGTCGAGGTCGCCGGGCGGCGCGACCACGACGGTGCCGCCGGTCAGCAACGGCACCCACATTTCATAGGTCGAGGCGTCGAAAGCGGCCGGCGAGTGCAACAGCACTCGCCGATGCGCATCCCCCGCGAATCGGCGGTCAGCCGCGAGCGCCGCGACGTCCCGGTGCCGGACCGCGACGCCCTTGGGCTTGCCGGTCGATCCGGACGTGTGCACCAGATACGCCAGGTTGTCCGGATGCACCGCCCCCGAAGGGAAATCCGCTTGCGGCAACGGCCGCCCGAGCACCGCGATCTGTCCACTGTGGATTTCCGCGGCGCGGACCGGGTCGTCGGTCAGCAGCACCGTGACCCCGGCTTCGACCAGCAGCGTCCGCAACCGGCTGTCCGGCGCGCGCCGGTCGAGCGGCACGTACGCGCCGCCGGCGGCGACCACGGCCAGTTCCGCGACGATCAGCCCGGCCGACCGTTCCGCCAGCACCCCGACCCGGTCCTCCGCGCGCAGCCCCAGCCGCAGCAGGTACGCGGCGAGCCGCCCCGCCTCGTCGGCCAGTTCGGCGTACGTCAGCCGGGCCGCCGCGCCCTCCACGGCGACGGCGTCCGGAGCCGACCGCGCCTGTGCGGCGAACAGCTCCGGCAGGGTGGCGGTCGCATCCGTTTCGGCCGGGATGTCTTGGGCGGTCATCGTTTCTCGCTACCTTCCGGGCACACCAAGGGATCCCGCCTGGCGCGGGTGGGGACGAAGAGTGCTACGGGCTGCTCAGCACCGCCGCGCGAGCCGGCCGCCGATTTCGACGGCGGTCGCCGCGCCGGGTTCGCCGCGGAACCGGCCGCAAGGGGTGGCGCGGCCGGTCGCCGGATCGCGGACGGTGAACGTGCCGTCGGCGTACCGGGTCAGTTCGGGGAAGACGTCGCCGTCCACGTCGAGACACGCGCCGCCGAGGGCGTCCGGACGGATCGTGTACCCGATGGCGCCGTTGCGGAAACTTCCGTAATCGCCGTCCGGCAGGGGAACCGGGCAGGATTCCGCGACCTGGACGCGCTGGGGCGGGAGGCCGAATTCCGGCAGCTCGGCTACCAGGTCGTGCCAGAGGTCGGTGCCCCCGGCGCCGTTGGCGGTCAGCGCGAGCACGCAGGCGCCGGCCTGGTCGATCCGCAGGTGGCACGAGGTGCCGTCGGCCGTCCCGTCGTGTCCGAGCCAGCGGGATTCCTCGTCCCCGAAGCAGGCCAGCCCGAGCCCCCAGCCGTCCGCGAGGCCGAACGGTTCCGCGCCCGGCACCGGCCGATGCAGGTCACTCGCCGTCACGACGTCGAGCAACCCCGGTTTGCCGAGGTGGACCCGTCCGAGCGCGACGAGGTCGCGGGCGCTGAGCGCGAGCGCGCCCGCCGGGTCCAGCATCGGCGGCAGCACCTGCGCGAGCGGCCGCTCGCCGTCGCGCGCGTGCCCGGTCGCGATACCCGGGCTGTCGACGTAGACGGGCGCGATCTCCAAGGGCCGCAACAGGATCGACTCGACCGCCTGGCGCCAGCCCATCCCGGTGACGTCTTCGATCAGCTCGCCGACCAGCGCGTAGCCGAGGTTGGAATAGGAGAACGCGGTCCCCGGCTCGCAGACGAACTCCGCGGCCCGCACTTCCTTCCGGCACGACCCGGCGGCGTCGGCCGGGTCCGAGGGCAGCCCGGTGGTGTGGCTCAGCAGCCCGCGCAGGGTCAGCGAACCGGGAAGCCCCGGGTCGCCGAGGATCTCGCCGACCGGCTGGTCCAGCTCGAGATCGCCGTCCGAGACGAGCACCATCGCCAGCGTCGCGGTCGCCACCTTGGTGATCGAGCCGATCGGCACGCGCGAGCTCTCCCGCATCGGCCTGCCGCGGCTCGCGACACCGGTCTGGACCACTGCGGTCTCGCCGCCGGCCCAGACCGCGACCTGCGCTCCCGGCACCCGATGCCGGACGGCCAGCCGAGGGAGCACGGCCGCCAGCCGGTCCGCACAGCCGACGCCGGGCACCGGGCGCGGTCTCGGGACTTCGAATCTTTCTTTCCGGGAGTGCATGACCAGACCTTTCGAATACTCGTAGGAGCCGCACGAGGAATTGCCCCCTGCTCGCGCGGCACTAGCCCCAGCACAACGCGGACGCCATCGAGCCCAAACCCGCGCTGGAATCCATACCCTGCCTAGCTCGGTTGCACTCCAGCAACCGCCAAACGAAGGACTCCCGCATACGCCGCTTCGCACCCAGCGTCACACATTGCCGAGACCATTCTAAAATATGAACAACGGACTCACACCTCGGGGCGAAGACAGATAACCGGAAGATCAGCCTTCGCATTCGGCGGATCTTCCTCCCGCGCACGGCACCGATTCCCGTTGCGCCGACCAGCGTAAACCCGCCTTTCCCGACGCCGCCGGAACGGCGATCACCACCAAAGAACTGGTGCCAACAGCCGTCGCCGTTACCCCGACCGCAGCAACATCGCCGCCGCGCGCCCGCCTCCGGTGTCATCACGGGAAAAGATCACCTCCCGCCGTCGCCGATAACGTCCCCGGACAGGTAGCGCGACAAGTCGATCTCAGGGAATCGGGGAATCCGCCCGCTAAACCTCACCCGATCACCGGAAGATTCCGGCAGCTCCCCGCCTCGCGGAATTCCTTCCCGACGAACCACCACACGAATGGCGCGCGACGGCAGTAGCACTTACCGCCAGGTAACCCGCGCCCACAGTGTTTCGGTCCCGCTCGAGTGCGCACTGCCTCCGCCGATTCCGCCACAAGCACCTCCGCCCGCACAGTCGCCGCCGCCGAGCGAAACGTTGCAGCTTCTACGCGACCAATAGCCGAACAGCGGAACCGCCTTCTTGAGGGCGCGGAGGAAATACCCGTTGTCGGCAGACTGCCAATAAGCGGACTATTCCAAGAAGGACAGTAAAGAAAGCCATACGGCCGGTTGCCCGCCCATTGACGATCAGCCCGTGTGACGCCGCAGAATGTCCACTGAGGACATTTCCGTCGCTTTTCCCAGGTCCCCGTCACTCGGACGACCGCCCGCTCCGCATCGCCGAAAGAAGCACCGGCAACACGACAACCAGCGCGACTCCCCGCACCGCCCCCGCCACCGGATACGCCGCCCGGATGCCGAGCACGTCCGCGACCAGCCCGCCCGCCAGCGATCCCAGCGGCATCAGTCCCCAGCCCAGCATCCGGTAGACACTGTGCACGCGCCCGCGCAGTTCCGTCGGCACCGCCTGCTGGCGCAGGCTGACCGTGACCACACTCCAGAGCGTCGTGGCGAATCCGTTAATCCCCAGCAGTATCCCAAGAATGACCGCGTTCGGACTGGTACCGATCAACACGAAGATCACCGCATTGGCGACCAAGGCGGTCAGCAACGCTTGCAGCGCCCCGATTCTCGCCACGACCCGCGCGTTGACCATCCCGCCGAGCACACTCCCGACCGCGGCCCCCGCGAGCAGCACGCCGTAGCCGCGCTCGCCGACGTGCAGGATCTGCGTCGCGAGCAGCACGACCGTCACATTGCCGAGCTGATAGCAGAACGTGTTCACCGCCAGCAGCCCCGCCAACGCGCGCAACAACCGATGCCGCCCGAGCCAGCGCACCCCCTCCGCCACCGCGACCCGCATCGGCGGCTGCTCAACCTGCGGCAACGGACGCCTCGGGAGGGTCGCCAGCAACACCGCAGACACCACGAACGACACCGCGTCCACTCCGAACGGCAATGCCGCCGCGACCGCGAACAGCAGACTGCCGATCGGCGGCCCGACGAACAGCTGTCCGGCGTTGGCGACCGCGTACTGACTCCCGTTCGCCCGATGCAGCTGCGCCTCGGAGACAAGGTCGGGCACCACCGCGAGCGACGCGTTGGCGAACACGACCTCGCACGCACTGAGCGCGAACCCCATGACCGCGAGACCCGCGATGTCGATCCGCCCCAGCCAAATCATCGCGGCGGCCACCGCGACGATCGCCGCCTGCATCGCTTGCGACCGCCACAACAAGCCGACCCGATCACGCCGGTCCACGAGCGCGCCCGCGGGCAGGGAGAGCAGGAGCCAGGGCAGGTACGTCGTCGCCGAGACGACCGAAACCAGCACCGGATCGCGCGTGATCGTGACCGTCAACAGCGGAACGGCGGCCGCGAAGATCCCGTCGCCGACGTTGTCCACCGCTGAGGCCCACCACAACCGCCAGTACGCGGCGGGGAGCTTGGTGCGGGAGCCGGATTCCTTCATGTGGGCGATGGTTCCCGACTCGAACATGTGTTCGCCATCTTGTAGGCTGGAGCTACATCGAGAGTTTCGTGGTGTGCCGTCGTTGTATTTCGCTTGCCGTGGGTTCCCCCGTGCCGCAGACTGACCCGCCGATGCCAAGTCCTGCGCGAATCCGGAACCAGCCCGACGTGCCCGCCCGCGTCCGCACCTGCCGACGTGCCCGCACGACGGCTGGACGCACCGCGGCTGGACGGGCGGTCGAGCGCACCGCAGCCGAGCACCACGCAGCTGAGCGGACGGCGGCTGGTCCGGCAACGGCCAGGCACACCGCGGCTGGACGCACACCGGCCGTGCGTCTCCGCTCCACATCCGGACGCACGCCAGTCGTGCGTCTCCGCTCCGCAGCTGAACGCACACCAGCCACGCACCCCCGCTCCGCAGCTGGACGCACACCAGCCGCGCGTCTCCGCTCCACGGCTGGACGCACGCCAGCCACGCACCCCCGCTCCGCAGCTGGACGCACACCAGCCGCGCGTCTCCGCTCCACGGCTGGACGCACGCCAGCCACGCACCCCCGCTCCGCAGCTGGACGCACGCCAGTCATGCGTCTCCGCTCCACGGCTGGACGCACGCCTGCTGCGCACCCCCGCTCCGCGGCTGAACGCACACCAGCCGCGCATCTCCGCTCCGCGTCCGGATACCCGGCAATCAGCCGTGCTGCCACTAAAAGAACCGAACGAACAGGTGGTTCATGATCGACGTCATCATCTCCGGCTGCGGCCCGACCGGCGCGACGCTCGCCGCCGAGCTTCGGCTGCACGGCGTGCGGGTCCTCGTCGTGGAGAAGGAAACCGAGCCGCTCCCGCTCGCCCGCATCGTCAGCCTGCACATCCGCAGCCTCGAACAACTCGCGATGCGCGGACTGCTGGAGCGCGTCCTCGAACGCGGACGACAACGTCCCGTCGGCGGCATCTTCGCCGGCATCCCCAAACCCGCCCCCGAGGGCCTCGATTCCGCGTACCTGCTGGGCGTCCCACAGCCAGTCGTCGTCCGCCTGCTCGAAGACCACGCGGTCGACCTAGGCGCGGAAGTCCGGCACGGCCGCGCAGTCGCCAGTTTCGAGCAGGACGAGGACGGAGTGACCGTCGAACTGACCGACGGCGAACGTCTGCGGTCGCGCTACCTCGTCGGCTGCGACGGTGCGCGCAGCACCGTGCGCAAGCTGCTCGGCGTCGGCTTCCCCGGCGAACCCTCGCGGACCGAGACCCTGATGGGCGAGATGCCCGCGACCGCGGCCCAGGAGGAGATCACCGCCAAGGTCGCCGAGATCCGCGAGACCGACAAGCGCTTCATGCTGAGCCCGCTAGGCGAGGGCGTCTACCGCGTGGTGATCCCGGCTGCGGGAATCAGCGCTGAACCGCCCGTTCTCGAGGACTTCAAGCAGCAACTGCACGCCATCGCCGGAACCGATTTCGGCATCCACTCCCCACGCTGGCTGTCCCGCTTCGGCGATGCCACCCGCCTGGCCGAGCGCTACCGCGTCGACCGGGTCCTGCTGGCCGGCGACGCCGCGCACATCCACCCGCCCACCGGCGGGCAGGGCCTCAACCTGGGCGTCCAAGACGCGTTCAACCTCGGCTGGAAACTGGCCGCACAGATCCGCGGCTGGGCCCCGGCACCGCTGCTGGACACCTACCAGACCGAACGCCATCCGGTCGCCGCGGACGTCCTGGACAACACCCGCGCCCAGATGGAACTGTCCTCCGCCGACGCCGGGCCGCGGGCCGTGCGGAAGCTGCTCACCGAACTGATGGACTTCGACGACGTCAACCGCCGCCTGATCGGGAAAATCACCGCGATCGACATCCGCTACGACTTCGGCGACGGCCCCGACCTGCTAGGCCGCCGCCTCCCCGACCTCGACCTGAAACAAGGCCGCCTCTACGACCGCCTCCATCAGGGCCGAGGCCTGCTGCTCGACCGCACGGAACGACTGACCGTCGAGGGCTGGGCCGACCGCATCGACCTCGTCGCAGACCCCGCCGCGGCCCTGGACGCTCCGGCCCTTCTGCTCCGCCCGGACGGATATGTCGCGTGGATCGGCGACGACCAGCAGGACCTGAACGACCACCTCGCCCGATGGTTCGGCCAGCCCGCCGCTGGTGCCTGAGCACCGGGTGCCTGTCGCACAGCAAGACCACCACCGAACTCAACCAACCCACCGCATCCCGCCGGACAACCACCGGGCACCGCCACCGCGCGGGCAGACGACAACCACCAAGACCACCACCGAGCACCGCAACCGGCGGACAGGCGACAACCCCCAGACCACCACCGAGCTTGGCCAACCCCGCTGCTTCCGTCCGGGCACCGATCGAGCCGCAGCCGTCCCCGCACAACCCACCCGCCGAGTCGGCAAACCCGCCGATCCCGCCTCGCCAGCCATCCCCGCACAACCCGCCCACCGAGTCGACAACCCGCCGATCCCGCCTCGCCAGCCGCCAAGTGACGCATAATCGCGACGTGCCGTTGACCCTCGACTTGAGCACCGACGACCTGGCCGCCACCAGGCTCGCCGTCTCGCCGTTGTCCGAGACGGTCTCCGGCCTGCAGACCCTGGCCGGTTGCTGGGGCCGGGCGCGCCACGGGCGATGGACCCGCTGGGCCGCGGGCGAACTCGCCGGCCGTCCGCTGGATCTGTCCTGGACGTGGCCGTTGCTCGTCACCGGCCGGACCAGCTGGCCGCAGTTCCTGCTGCCCGCACCGGCGCGCGCGGCGAGCACGATCGACGAGGCGCTGGCCGCGATGTGCCGGACCACCGCGAGCGAGGTCCGGCGCAGCCTGCACGGCGTGTTCGGCGACCGCCTGCCCGCCCCAGCCCGGGCGCTCGCCGACGATCCCGCGGCCGGGCTCCGCGCGATCGCCGAAGAACTCCGCCAGGCGCACGACCGCCTGATCGCACCGCACTGGGCCCGGCTGCGCGCCGTCCTCGACGCCGACATCGCCTACCGCGCCAGACAATGGGCCGACGGCGGCGCGGGCCGTCTCTTCGCCGACCTGCACACCGAGCTCACCTGGTCCACCAGCCAGCTCGCCCTCCACGGCGACCACCGCCCCTCGCCCGGCCGTCCTTCCGGCGGGCTGGTGCTCTCGCCGGTCGTGCTCGGTCCGCCGTGGGTGATGATCAAACTGCACACCACCACGCAGACCACCATCCGCTACCCGGCCCGTGGCAGCGGTGCATTGTGGACAGCCGCCGAACGCCGCCCGGCCGAACCCGCGGTCCGCCTCCTGGGCCGACGCCGCGCCGAACTCCTGGAGACACTGCGCTCCCCCGCCACGACCACCGACCTCGCCGAAGCCCTGCACGTCTCGCCGAGCGCGGTTTCGCAACACCTCCGAGTCTTGCGCGACAGCGGCCTGGTCACCGGGCGACGGTCCGGTCGCGAAGTCCTGTACCGCACCACCGAGCAAGGAATCCGCCTGCTGGCCCCTCCGCCGAACCGAACCACAAATGTGACCCCTCCACACCGACTATCAGCCGGTTACCGAGCACCGAATGCGCCCGCCCGCCGAAGCACAAAACTGACGAACGCAAGCCCCGATCCGCCAAAACCGAACCAAGACGGCCCGATCCCCGCGCTTCCCACGACCGAGGCACAAATGTGACAACTCCACACCTGATGCCACATTTCCGGAGTACGATCTCGCCGAACCGCGGGCGGGCCTCGCGGGAGAGGGGAAGCGGCGGGGATGAGCGACATCTGGCAGGTGCCCGGGTTCACCGAGGTCGATGTGCTCGGCGTCGGCGGCTTCGGGCGCGTCGTGCTGGCCAAGCATCAGCAATCCGGCCGCATGGTGGCGATCAAATACCTTCTCGCGGAGTACCTCGCCGACCCGGACATCGCGGCCGGGTTCCGGCGCGAGGCGTGGCTGTTGTCCGGCGTCCGAAGCCCGCATGTCGTGCGGCTGTTCGACTTCGTCGAGACGCCGCAGGGCGCGGCACTGGTGATGGAGGCCGTGCCCGGCGTGTCTTTGCGCGCGCTCCTGGCGACGGAAAACGTTCTCGCCCCCGAATCCGCGCTGGCCATTCTCAAAGGTTCGCTGCTCGGTCTCGCCGACGCGCACGCCGCCGGAGTCGTCCATCGCGATTACAAACCGGGAAACGTCCTGGTGTCGCGGGAAGGCCAATCGAAACTGGTCGACTTCGGACTGGCCACTTTGGACGGACACAACGGACTGACCGCCGGTTCCCCGTCGTACATGGCACCTGAGCAGTGGGCCGGTCAACCAGGCATGCCAGCCACCGATGTGTATGCCGCGACCTGCGTGTTCTACCAATGCGTCACCGGACACCAGCCGTTCGAGGCGACCACCACCGACGAATTGCGCTCGCTGCACCAGATGGCCCCCGTACCGCTCGACGCGGTGCCCGAGGAGTTGCGTCCGCTGATCGCGCGCGGCATGGCGAAGGATCCGGCGTGGCGACCGTCCACAGCGGACGCTTTCGTGGCCGAATTGGAGACCGTCGCGCGCAAGGCTTACGGAAAGGACTGGGAGAAACGCGGTTGGAAGCGTCTCGCCGCCTCGGCCGCCGCCCTGACCGCGCTCACGCCGCTGGCCCTCCTGACCACCGCTGGCACGGCCGCCGCGCCGATCGGAGCAGGTGCCGGTGCGGTGGCGGCGGGAGTGCCTGCCACGGGAACCGGAGCGGGCGCGACCGCGGTGATCGTCGGCAAGGTCATCGCCGTGCTGGTGGTCGTCGGCGCGCTCGTCACCGGCGGAATCCTGGTCTTCAACCGCCAGGACGATCCACCGGCTCCCGCGGCGCTCACGGTGGCGATCCAGACCGATTCCGGACGCGACCAGGCCCTCCCGATCACCTACAACCTCCAGTATCCGCAAGTGTCCGGCGGACCGGACGCCGCCGTGCGGAAACGCATCAACGACGCCCTGCGCGCCCCGATCGACAAGCGGCTGAAGGCCATCCGCGACGCACGGTCCAATCCGGACTGGCAGCAGCAGTTCACCGAAGCCGGGGAAACGCCCGTCGCGCGATCGACCGCACACATCCTCCTGCAGACCCCGAGCCTGCTTTCCGTCCGCTACGACCACGACCTCGACTCGAAAGTGCTGTGGCACACGACGTGGCGGTTCCCGGAAACCGTCACCGTCGACCTCGGCACCGGGAACCCGGTCGGCCCCCAGGACATGTTCCGGCCCGAAGTGCTGACCGCGGCCGGAATGAAAACGCTGACCGACCGCATCGAACCGCACACCAGGAACGGTTTCTGCGAGCTGGCGTCCGTCGACGAACAAGGCCGGAAAACCACCATCGACGCCTCCGACCGGGTCCCGGCACGCGGGCACGTTCCGGGAGCCTCGATCGGATTCACCAAGGCCGGGGCCGAATTCGAAATCCTGTGGTACGACCTCGGCTGCGTCACGGCGGCGGGGAAAGAGACCGTGACCGTTCCGTACGCCGAAATCTCCGATCTGCTGCAGCCGAAGTTCGTGACAATGCTCGGCACCCCGACGGTTTCCCCGTCACCCGCATCACCAGCCTCGTCCTCCCCTGCGGTCAGCAACACCTACACCAACCCGCGATTCGGCTTCACCACACGCGTTCCGCAGGGCTACACCGCCGCGCCCTACAGCCCGGACAACGGCGACGGAATGACGTTCACCAACACCGCCCTCGACGCGACCCTCACCGTATGGGGCTCCAACTCCGGCGGCCAGACCGCCGCGGCAGCACTCGCCGACGCAGCCGCCGCGGCCGAAGCAAATGGCGGCCGCGTGACCTATCGCAAGGACGAAGGCGACCATTACTCGATTTCCGGCTACCAAAGCGACGGCAAGATCTTCTACGAGCGAGGTTTCTCCGGAGCGGGGTCGACGGCGTCGCTGCGCTGGGTCTACCCGCGAGACCACAAGTCCGAAATGGACACTCCGGTAAGCACCACAGTGGACTCCTTCCGCCCCGGGGACCTGTCCCAGCCGCACTGAGCCGCCGCTGGATCAGGCCAGGCCGAGCAGTGCGTCGGCATTGCGGTGGGCGATCTTTTCCTGGTCCTCGGCCGAAAGATGCGATTCGGTCAGGAACGACACGGCGCCCTCGTTGCCGAGCATCGGGAAATCCACGGAATGGATGATCCGGTCCGCGCCGACGGTGTCCGCGCAATACCGCAGCTGGGCCTGGCTGAACATGCCGCTGGGAGTGATGAACACGTTGTCCCGGAAGTACTCGCGGAAGGTCCGGTCGAGCCCGGTCATCCGCCTCGGCATGGTCTCGTCGAGCCGGTCGAGGTAGAACGGGATGAACTCGCCCCAATGGCCGAGCACGAACTGCAGGCCGGGACGGCGGTCGAGCACTCCGGTCAGCACCAGGTGCAGGAAGTGCACCGCCGTCTCCTGATGCCAGCCCCACGCGGCGAGCCGGAGAGCCCCGGAGACCGCTGGCGAGAGTCCGCCCGCATAGTTGGCCTCGCTCACCTGCGCCGGAGGCGGGGCCGGGTGCAGGTAGATCGGCACCGACAGTTCGCTCGCGGCACGCAGGATCGGATCGAACCGCGGCTGGTCGAGGAATTCGCCGTCGGTGCGCCCCATGATCATCGTGCCGACGAAGCCCAGTTCGCCGACGCACCGGCGCAACTCGTCCGCCGCGGCGCCGGGCACGGCTGTCGGCAGGGCCGCGAACGCGGCGAACCGCCCCGGAAACGCCTCGACCGCCTTGGCCATGGTGTCGTTCGCCGCCGCGGTCAATTCCGGTGCGACGTCCGCCGGCAGGAAGGTGTTCACCAGTGACAGCACCTGGGTGGTGATGCCGTGGCGGTCCATGTCGGCGATCCGGGCGGAACCGAGGTCCGCCAGGAGATCGGGATGCCGCGGGTACGGCATCCCGGTGTCCGGGGCGAACGCCGCCGCGTAGCCGGGAACGTGGTCGAGCATGGCCGGCATGCCGGCGGCGGTCACCGCCGGGTCGGTCCAGTGTTCTTCGAGCGTGACAATCCGCATCGTTGCCCCTCTTCGTCGGCCTGTCCCTTCACGATGGACCTGGCCGGCGATAGGCTCAAACACTTGTTTCTGATTCATCGATCAGTACCGCTGATAGGAGCTGGAGATGGAGCTGCGGCACCTGCGCTATTTCGTCGCGGTGGCCGAGGAAGGCGGGTTCAGCGCGGCCGCGCGGCGGCTGCACGTCGTCCAGCCCACGTTGAGCATGCAGATCCGCGACCTGGAACACGAACTCGGCGGACCGCTGTTCGACCGCGCCGGGCGACGGCCCCGGCTCACCCCCGCGGGCCAGGCGTTCCTGGTCGAAGCCCGGCAGGTGCTCGCGCAGGCCGAACGGGCGCGGGACACCGCACGGTCAGCGCTGCGCGGGGAAACCGGAAGCGTCCGGATCGGCGTGGCGGGCGCGGTCGTGTTCGGCGGCCTCCTGGCCGGCCTGATCGGCGAGTTCCATCAGGCCAGGCCGCTCGTCCGGATCGAATTGCGGGAAACGGGGCCGCTGGCGCAGCGCACCGCGATCCTCGCGGGCGAACTGGACGTCGGCTTCAGCGCGCTCGCCGCGCCGGCCGACGAACCGCGGCTGGCCTCGATCCCGGCGAGTTCCGTGTCGTTCCTGGTCGCGCTGCCCGCCGGACACCGCCTCGCCGAGCACGAAACGCTGACCGTCGAGCAGATCGACGGCGAGGAGCTGATCGAATACATCACCGGCGACGGCGATCTCGTGCCGCACGGAGTGCGCCGCTACGGGGCGGACCCGCCGTCCTCGCCGGCCCGGTTTCGCGGCGACAGTACGCTGAGCGTTCTCGCGCTAGTCGCCGCGGGGGCCGGTCTGGCGGTGGCCCCGGCGGGCGTGGACCGGGCCGCGGTGCCGGACGTGGTGTACCGGCCGCTGGCCGAACCCGGTCTGAAGACCGACTTCCATCTGCTGCACCGCAGCGACGAAACCGCACCGGCCGTGGCCGCCTTCGTCCGCGCCTGCGCTTAGCCGCCGGTCTCCCCGCGGCGCGAACCCGCAAGCGGCCGAATCCCCGGTCAGCCGGGATTTAGGGCGACAACGGCCCGAACCGGTCCGCGCGACTCTGCGCACAGCCAGGCAAAACCCGGCGCGCGATGCTGCTCCATTCGGATGATCGACAACTCCCCCGCGCGGCATCCGCCCCCGCTCGCACCTAGCCTCGACGGACCCGGCGGCCGCACACTGTCCCCGCGTCAGCGAGGCCCAGCTCCGCGGCCGTTTCCGACAACGTTGTCGGCCGGGGGCGCGACCGCGGGACGGCACGGCCGAACGAGAGGAAGATCGATCGATGGCTGATCGGATCACCGGGCAGGGCCAGGGAAGCCCGGACACCCCGGGCGAGGCGACCCCGAACGAAGCGGCCGCGGGCACGACGACCCCTGGCGAGGCGACCGCGGGCAAGGCGGTCCCGACGGAGGCAGCCGAACGCACGGCGGCTCCGGGCGAGGCGACCGCAGGCACGACGACGCCCGGCGAGGCGACGGCAGGCAAGGCGGTCCCAGCGGAGGAAGCTGAACGCACAGCCGTCCCGGCCGAAACAGCTCCCCGCAACACCACCCCCGCCGACGCGGCCAGCGGCAAGACGGCCCCGGGCGAAACGTCCGCAAGCACACCACCCCCGGCGGAAGCGCCCGCCAGCAAAGCAGCCGCGACTGCACGCCCGGCGACCTCAGCAGAGTCGCCCGCGAGCAAAACAGCCGCAGCCGAAACCACTCCGCCCGAAGCGAAGACCGGCCCCAAAAAGCTCCGTTCCCGCCACATCACCATGATCGCGCTCGGCGGCATCATCGGAGCCAGCCTCTTCGTCGGTTCCGGAAACGTAGTGCGCGCAGTCGGACCAGCCGCCGTCCTCTCCTATCTCATCGGCGGCCTCCTCGTTTTCCTCGCGATGCGGATGCTCGGCGAGATGGCCGCGGCGCGTCCGGCGATCGGGTCGTTCATGGAGTACGCCCGGGTGGGGCTCGGCGAGTGGGCGGGGTATCTCGTCGGCTGGCTGTACTGGTACTACTGGATCGGCGTGATCGCGTTCGAGGCGGTCGTCGGCGGGTCGGTGCTCGGCGGATGGTTCCCCGCGGTGCCGCAGTGGGTGTTCTCCGTCGTGCTGCTGCTGTTCTTCACCACCACGAACCTGGTGTCCGCGCGGTCGTTCGGCGAGGTCGAGTACTGGCTGGCGAGCATCAAGGTCGCCGCGATCATCGTGTTCCTCGCGGTCGGCACGCTGTTCGCGTTCGGGCTCTGGCCGAAGGCGAGCTTCTCCGTCCCGAACCTCTGGCAGCACGGCGGGTTTGCGCCCCACGGCTGGTGGCCGATCCTCAGCGGCGTCGCGATCGTGATTTTCTCCTATTTCGGCACCGAGATCGCCGTGATGGCCGCGGCCGAGTCCGAGGATCCGGCCAAGGGCGTGCGGCAGGCGGTCAGCACGGTGATCTGGCGGATCCTGCTGTTCTTCGTCGGCGGGGTGCTGCTGATCGTCACCATCGTCCCCTGGAACCAGCTGCCGAATCCCAAACAGGAAGGGCCGTTCGCGCACGCCTTCACGTTGTTCGGGCTCCCCGGCGCCGGTCTGGTGATGAACGCGGTCGTGCTCACCGCCGCGTGTTCGGTGCTCAACTCCGGGCTTTACTCCGCCGGACGGATGTTCTCCGCGCTCGCCGAGAAACGGCTCGCGCCGCGCGTGGTGGCGAAGAAGAGCAAGTCCGGCGTGCCGGTCATCGCGGTGGTGGCCTGCACGATCGGCGGGTACATCGCGGTTTTCGTCAACTTCGTCGCGCCGGACTCCGGCATCTTCGACTTCATCATGAACTCCGCGGGCCTGGTCGCGCTGTTCGTGTATTCGTTCATCGCGTTCACCCAGATGCGGATGCGGCACAAGATGACGCCGGAGGAACGCGCCGGGCTGAAGCTCAAGATGTGGCTGCACCCGTGGCTGGGCATTCTGACCGTCCTCGGCGTCGTGGCGATCATCGTCGTCATGCTGCTGACCGACGACTCCGCCCGCACCCAGGTGTGGACCAGCATCGTGTCGCTGGCCGTGATCGCGGCGTTCTGGCCGCTGGTGCGCCGGGGATTGCGGAAGTCCGCCGCGAAGGAGGGCTGAGGGAAGCGGCCAGAGGGCAGTCCGGGAAAGCGCGCTTTAAGCTGTCGCCGTGGCTGCTCCGCAGGTGATCGCCGGGCGTTACCGGCTCGAGGAACGCCTCGGAGCCGGCGGGATGGGTGTCGTCTGGCGGGCCAGCGACCTCGAGTTGCGGCGGACGGTCGCGCTCAAACGGTCGCTCGACGGCGACGAGCCGCAGATCCGCCGCGAAGCCCGGCTCGGCGCGGCCTTGCAGCACCCGAACATCGTCGCGGTCTACGACTCCGTTTCCGACGGCTCCGACCGATGGCTCGTCATGGAGTACCTCCCGGCGCGCAGCCTGGCCGAGATCGTGCACGCCGACGGCGTCCTGACACCCGAGCGAGCCGCCGCGGTCGGCGTGCAGATCGCGGCCGCGCTCGCCGCGATGCACGCGCGCGGCATGGTGCATCGAGACCTCGCCCCGGGCAACGTCCTGGTCGCCGACGACGGCACCGCCAAGCTCGCCGACCTCGGCATTTCCCGCGGACACGAGGTCACGCTCACCGACAGCGCCCGCGTCGGCGGCACCGCGGGGTACCTCGCGCCGGAAGTCGCGAACGGCGAGGCGGCCACCGCCGCGTCGGACGTCTTCTCGCTCGGGGCGACGCTGTTCGCCGCCGTCGAGGGCGGTTCCCCTTGGGGCAGCGGGGAAAACGGCCCGTTCGCGCAGCTGCGCCGGGCTGCGGAAGGGACGCCCGAATCGCCGCGCAACGCCCGTGAGCTCAGGCCCGCGTTGCAGGCGATGCTCAGCCGTCAGCCGGAAAGCCGCCCGACCGCGGTCGAGGTCGAGGTCGAAGGCTTCCTGCGCGGCTCCCCGGTACCCCGCGCAGTGAAGAAACCCAAGCGGCCAGTGCTCATCGGCGCGACGCTCGGCGCGATTATCCTGCTGGCAGCCGGGTTTCTCGCCTTCACCCGCGACGACGCACCACCCGCGAACGCGACGGCCGCACCGCCGTCGCCGGACCTCGTCGGCGACCCGCACACCGCGGATCCGTGCTCGCTGCTGTCGGTGAATTCCCTGAGCCAGTACGGCAAAGTCTTCCTCGAACCGAACCTCGGCACGTTCGCCCGCTGCGACCTGAACACGAGCCTGCCCGACGGCGGCGGCACGATCGCGACCAGCCTCGAGCTGTCCGGACCCGAGGAGTACCCGCAAGTGCCGCCGGTCCGCGGCAAGCTCGGCGAGATCCAGCGGCCGAATCCCGACTCCGGGAAGTGCCGCCGTTCCTTCACCCTGCCCGATCTCAGTGTCGTCACGGTGAGCTCGGTCCGCTCCGACAGTGCCGCAGCGCCGCAGCTGTGCGCGATGTCGGACGCGGTCGTCGGCGACGCCTACGCGCGAGTGGCCCGCGGCCCGATCGCCCGCCGTGCCCAGCCGTTCCCGCCGGATTCGCTGGCACGGACGGACGCCTGCACGCTGGTCGACGACGCCACGCTCCGCCGGACCGTCGGGCCGGACTACCCCGTCGACCGGTATTTCGCGGACTGGGCCTGTTCGTGGGGGCACGACGCGAAGTCGGTCGACCTCTACTACGACCGGCAGTGGCCGCTGTCCACGAACGCGCCGGACGGCCAGACCCGCACCACCGTCGGCGGGCGGCCGGCATACGTCGATCCGCACGAAAACGCTGGCGACACGTGCGACGTCACCGTCGTCTACCGCACGTACTCGCCAGCTCTCCCGACGCAGGAAGGAACACCGGACCGGCGGGACGAGGTCGTGCTGGTCGAGATCACCGACGAGGCGGACAAAGGCAATCTGACCGCTATCTGCGACACCGCGAAGTCAGTCGCGGGGGTCGTCGCGACCCGGCTTCCCCAGTCCTAGCGGGCCGCTTCGGAGCGGCTGCGCGAGGATGCCGCGTGCTGTGAGGGGAACCCTGCGGGAATCAGAGTCAACGCCAGGAACTTAAGGTTGTGATGTGGACGCGCTTCCGGCTTGTTTCCCCAGCTCGGCTGGTTCGGTCCGGTTGAGCGCAGGTCGCTGTGGGCCCCGGACCCGGGAGCGGAAGCCGGATGATGGTCCGTGAGGGGAACCCTGAGGGAATCAGATTCCCTCAGGGTTCCCCTCACGGACTTCAAGACACGGTCACATGGTGACATATCGGGCAGTTCGGTGCCACTGATGTCCTTTATGGACGGTCAGCGGGCCGAGGCCGCGCGGCTTGAGTTCCTGGCATGGGGAATCAGAGTCCGTGAGGGGAACCCTCACGGCAAGCTAGCCCACCGGGCAACGCAGCGACCTCCGCGAAACCGGGAAATTGAAATAGGTGTCCGGGAACGTCTCCGGCTGGAACGTGTAGTGCCACCATTCCTCGGGCAGGTTCTTGAACCCGGCCCGCTCCAGCCCGTGCAGCAGGAGCATCCGGTTCGCCTTCTGCTTCCCGACGATCCGCGGGTCGAGCGTGTGCGCGAGGGTGTCGAAGCAGTCGAAGCCGGTGCCCATGTCGAGCGAGTTGTCCGGAAACCGCTCGGTTTTCGGTCCGTAGCAAGGCTTCAGCGGTTCGCCGGGGTGGTACGGCCGCGTCGGGAACGCCGGGAGGCGGACGAGCGTCAGGTCCACCGTGCTTCCCCGGCTGTGGCCGGATTTCGCCGCGATGTAGCCGTCCTCGAAAAGCCGGTTCTTCTCCACGCGCGGGTAGAACTCGGCTTTCATCCGCAGGTCGGACAGGTCCTCCGCCCAGCGCACGAAGTTGTCGACCGCGCGCTGCGGGCGGTAGCAGTCGTACACCTTCAGCGTGTAGCCCTGCCGCAGGAACGACAGCTGCGCCTTGTGCAGCGCGACCGCGGCGTCCCGGGTCAGGATGCACATCGGCTGCCGGTAGCCGTCGACCGGCGCGCCGGTGAAGTTGTGCGGCGTGATGTAGCGGATTTCCTGCACGATAGTCGGGTCGACGTCGCGCAGAGCGACGAACTCGGGCGGAGCCTTCGGCTCCGGTGCGGCCGGCGCCGGCGGTGCGGCGACGAGGCAGGTCAGCAGGCTCATCGCGGCGACCGCCAGGCCGCGCATCATCTTTCCGCGCATAGCCCGCTTGCTTACCACAAGTTCACGCGCTGGTGCAGACGTCATGCGCCGGGCGGGTTCCCCGGGCGCGAAGCGAAACCGCGCCCGGGGACCCAGTCAAAGAAGCGGCCGCCCGGTCAGTAGTCCCACACCGTCGGCACGAAACGGAACGCGGTGCCCGCGACCGCCACATGGCACACCGACGGGAACGGCAGGTGGGTGGCCACCAGTTGCTCGCCGCTGGCCGCCAGCTCCCGCAAAAGCCGGATCCGGACCCGCGCCGACTCCTCGGGGTCGTGCTCGAAACCGTTGTACCAGTCCGGATTCTCGAACCCGGGCTGGAACACCGCGTCTCCGGCGAAGGTCAGCCGGTCGCCGCCGGACTCCAGCCGGACGATGCTGTGGCCGGGCGTGTGCCCGCCGGTGCGGCAGATCCGCACGCCCGGCGCCACCTCGTGCTCCGTCTCGAACGGACGCAACTGGCCGCGGTACACGTCGAGGAACCGCGTGGCGGTCGTGCGCAGCACCTCCGGGATCGGCTCCGGCATGACAGTCCGGGAGAAATCGGGAGCCTGCCAGAACTCCGCCTCGGCCGACGCCAGGTGCACCCGCACGTCCTCGCGCAGGCGGCCGCGGAGCCCCTCGACGAGCAGCCCGCCGATGTGGTCCATGTGCAGGTGGGTGAGCACCACGTCGGTCACCGACGCCGGGTCGATGCCCGCCGCGACGAGCCGGGTCGCCAGCTGTCCGGCGCGCGGAAAGCCCGGGAATTCGGTGCCCAGCCCGGAATCGATCAGAACCGTCCGGCCGCCGCTGCGCACCACGGCGACGTTCAGCGGCCAGTCGATCATCTCCGGCGGCAGGAACATCTCACGGAGCCAAGCGGCGAGATCGGCCCGTTCGGCGTTGGTGGCCAGCGTTTCGGCGGTGATCGGCAGCACGCCGTCGCTGATCACCAGCACGTCGATGTCGCCGACTTTGAGCGCGTACCGCGAAGGGACCGCCTCGTCGAGACGGGCGGAAGGGGCCAAGCTCATGAATTCTCCTCAGGAGTAGATCAGCCAGATCGTCGGCTATGACCGGACTGCCGCCCGGTTTGTGACAACTCGCCGAGGATTGGCCGTGAGGGGAACCCTGAGGGACTCTGAGTCCGTGAAGGTGGCCTTCACGGACTTCTGTCAGGCTTGCGGAGCAGCCTTCGACGCCCTCCGCACCACTCGCCGCCGCCCGTCCGCGCGCAGCATCGGCCCGAACCGCAACCGCGCCTCCTCCGCCAGTTCAGCGCCGAGGTCCACGTCGAACCCGCTCGCCGACGCAGCGACGCGCAACCGATCACCCCGCACAGCAAGCCCAGTGATCCGATCCCGAGCCACCGCCAGCAACTGCACCCCGTGCGTCAACGGCCGCCGCCCCAGCACATGCCGGACGACCACCAGCTCCTGCCGCGTCAGCACGACGAACGCCGCGGGCCGGGATTGCTGCCACAGCCATCGCCGCGGCAGCTCCGGCTCCGCGCCGAGGTAGCGCGTATGCCGGGTATGTCCGAGTGCCACCAACGGCGACGCCGGAAGCCGGTCCCAGCCAAGGGAAGGCGGCCCCGCGTGCGCCGGTTCCGCCGCGCCGGGCCGGTGCGCGCGCGACCGCACGTGCGTCAGGAGGTCCGCCACCGCGGGCCACGCCCACGAGCGGTAGCGGAAAACCAGTGTCGTCCGGACACCGGTTAGCACCAGGCAGGAGTGCTTGCCCGCCATCGCGTGCTCGACCGCGATCAGCTCCGGGTACGGGATCGCGCCGACGATGCGCGGATACGGCAGGTCGTCGACCCACAGCGCCACTCCGCGCGCGCCCGCGCCCAGCGCCTGCTCCGGCGTCCACACCACGCCGTCGCCGGAGGGCCGGGTCGCCGACGGGGCCAGCACCACCTCGCCCGGGCCGACCAGGTCCGCGAGGTCCTCGGCCGCCGCGCCCGGCCGGGACCAGCGGGAAGGCGGTTTGGTCTCGAGCCGGTCGGCGAGGTCGCGGCCGACCTGGATCTCCCACGGCTGCGCCGCGGCGGTGAGCGCGGCGCGCGCCGAACCGGTGCCGGACATGCGAGCCTCCTGCCGCCGCGGGAGCCGGGCCTGGTGCCCTGTGCTTCCAGCGTATACACCGCCGAGGGGCCGGTCCTCATTCCGGAGTTCCCCCGGTTGGGACCTAGATCACCCGATTGCCGCAACCCGCTTCGACGATGCGCCGGTGCCCGCGCCGCCCCTAGAATCGGCGGTGCGGCACCGTGGTCACACCGTCCTTTGTGGACACAGCGCCGCGCGGCAGCCTGCTTCGAACCTGGAGGGAACCTCGTGTCCGCACCGGAATCCGTGCAGATCGTCACCGCCCGGCGCATCGTGACCATGGCCGGCGCCGAGCCCCCGGCCTTCGCGATGCGCGGCGAACGGGTCGTCGCGCACGGCAGCGTCGCCGACCTGCGCGGCGAGTTCCCCTCGGCTCAGCTGCACGATTTCGGCGACGCCACCGTCATCCCCGGCTTCAACGACGCCCACCAGCACCCGACCGTCGTCGCCGCGCAATCCCTGCAGGTCGACCTCTCGCCGTCGCGGATCCGCTCGACCGCGGACCTCACCGCCGCCCTGCGCGAACGAGCCGCCGCGACGCCGCCCGGCGAATGGGTCATCGGCTGCGGCTACGACTCCTTCCGCAGCAACGGCGGCCGCGAACTCACCCGCGCCGAACTGGACGAAGCCTGCCCGGACCACCCCGTACTGGTCGTGCACGTGACGCTGCACGCCGGCGTCATCAACTCCCCCGGCCTCGCCCTCTCGGGTCTCACCGACGCCAGCGAACCCCCGCCCGGCGGCCACCTCGGCCGCGACGCCGCCGGCCGCCTCGACGGCGTCATCCACGACCAGGCCCTCTACGACCTGGCGTTCCCGGCCTTCACCCCGCGCCCGACGATCGTGAAGGACCCGTCCACCGAGGTCCTGGCCGCAGCCTTCACCCGGCACGCCGCCGACCTGCACGCCGCGGGCATCACGTCGGTCGGCGATGCCCTGGTGGGCCGCACCGAATGGGAGATGCTCCGCCACCTGGCCGACCAGAACCAGCTGACCCTGCGCGTGAACGCCCTCGCCGCCTACGACCACTTCGACTACTTCCGCGCTCTCCCCTCCGCCCCGCTCACTCCGGAAACCCGGCTGCGCCTGGGCGGCGTCAAGACCTTCGCCGACGGTGCCGTCAACGGCGGAACCTGCCTGGTCGAACAGCCCATCGAAGGCACCGACAGCTACGGCCTGGAGCGCGTCTCCGCCGCCCAGCTGGCCGACACCGTGCGGCACGTGCACGACGCCGGATGGCGAGTCTGCGTGCACGCCAACGGCGACCGCGCGATCCGCCGCGTCCTGGACGCCGTCGACCAGGCGCAAGCCGCCAACCCGCGGCAGGACCCGCGACACCGCATCGAACACTGTTCGATCATCGACGACGAGATCCTGAAGCGCATGCGCGACCAGGGAATGGTCGCGGTGCCGTTCGCGAACTACGCCGCCGCGCACGGGGACAAGCTGACCCAGTACTACGGGGCGGAGCGCGTCGAGCGGATGTTCGCCCACCGGTCGATGCTCGACGCCGGAGTCGCCGTCGCGGGCTCGTCCGACCACCCGTGCGGGCCGTTCCCGCCGTTGTACGCGCTGCGCAGCTGCGTGACGCGCCGTGCTCCGGACGGGGAGTTGTTCGGGCCTTCGCAGCGGATCAGCGTCGAGGCCGCGCTTGGCGTGTACACGACGGGGTCGGCTTACGCTTCTGGCGAGGATACGACGAAGGGCCAGCTCGCGCCGGGTTTCCTGGCCGATTTCGCGGTGCTGGCGGAGGACCCGTTCGAGGCGGATCCGGAGACGTTGGATCGGGTGCGGGTGCGGGAGACTTGGGTTGGCGGGGAACGGGTCTGGTCGGCCTAGCCGTTGGCGGGCGTGCGACATCCTCCGCCAGCAGGCCGATTTGTCGCGCGAAATTCGATATTTTCAAGATAAATCGCGACGGCTACCGTTCTCGGAATGAACGCCGTCGTCGTCCGCGCCACGCCTGAATCCGTTCCGCAGCTCGTCGCCTCGGCAACGTCCCTGTTCGCCGAGGACGGCGGGCAGCGCGATCCATGGATGGACCTCACCTGGCCGCACCGCGAAGGCCCTGCCTACTACTCGGACTTAGTGCGCCAGAGCGATTCCCTGTGCCTGCTGGCGCTCTCCCCCACAGGCTCAGCGATCGGCCACCTGATCGGCCGCATCCGCCGCGCCGACCCACTCCGGCCCGGGGCGGTGGCCGGGGTGCTGGAGAGCATGCGCGTCGAATCCGAGCACCGCGCAACCGGCGTCGGAACCGCGTTGGCGGACGAGTTCTTCGCGTGGGCCAGAGAATCCGGCGCGAATCAGGTCAGTGTCACGGCCTACGCAGCCAACGAATCCGCGCTCAGTTTCTATCGTGGTCGCGGCTTCACTCCGTTCGAGGTCACCCTCCACGCCCCGCTCTAGCCCTCCAGCGTCAAATACCCCTGCGCGAACCCCGCAGCCACCGCCGCCGCGCGGTCGTTGACGCCGAGTTTCGCGTAGACGTGCAGCAAATGCGTTTTCACCGTCGCCTGGCTGATGAACAACTGCTCCGCCGCCCGGCGGTTCGTCGCGCCCTTCGCGATCAGCTGCAGGACCTCGACCTCACGCTCCGACAACGGGTCCGCCGCCGGTTGCCGCAGCTGTCCCATCAGCCGGGTCGCGACCGTCGGCGACAGCACCGCCTGCCCTTGCGCCGCGGCCTCGACCGCGCGGAAAAGCTCCTCCCGGGGAGCTTCCTTCAGCAGATATCCGGTGGCCCCGGCTTCGATGGCGGGGAGGACGTCGCTGTCGGTGTCGTACGTCGTCAGCACCAGGATCCGCGCGGGGACACCGCGTTTCGCCAGTTCCTTGATCGCTGTCACGCCGTCCGTCCCCGGCATCCGCAGGTCCATCAGGATGACGTCCGGGCGGAGTTCCTCGCCAGCGGTGACCGCGTCCGCCCCGTCGGCGGCCTCGCCGACCACCTCGAAGCGCGGGTCCGCGCCGAACATGCCGCGCAGGCCGTCGCGCACCACCGGATGGTCATCGACGATCAGCAATGAGATCACCGCGCACCACCAGCCGGAATCGCCGGAACAGTCACCGAAATCGCCGTACCGCGGCCCGGCTCCGATTCGACATCCAGCCGCCCCGCCAAGCGCTGCACCCGCTGCCGCATCCCGGCCAGGCCGAAGCCGCCGTTCGTGGAACCGTTGGCGCGCTTGGCATTCGGCTCGAAGCCCACGCCGTCGTCGCGGACGTCGAGGGTCACCAGGTCCGGCATGTACGACAGGGTCAGGCCGACCCGGCTCGCCCGTGCGTGCTTGGCGACGTTCGACAGCGCCTCCTGCGCGGTCCGCAGCAACGCCACCTCGACGTCGGTGTGCATCGGCCGGGCGTCCCCAGTAGTGGTGAGCACGGCGTCGACGTCGTTGGCCGCCGACCAGTTCCCGGCCACCTCGCCGATCGCCTCCGGGAGCCGGGCTTCGGCGAGCACCGACGGCCCCACGGACTGGACCGTCCGGCGCGCCTCGACCAGGCTTTCCCGCGCCAGGTTCGTCGCGTTCGCCAGGTGCCGACCCAGCACAGCGGGCTCTGCCGCGGTCTGTTCCGCGGCCTGGAGCTGGGTCAGGATTCCGGCCAGTCCCTGGGCCAGGGTGTCGTGGATTTCGCGCGCCATCCGCTGCCGTTCGTCCAGGACCCCGGCCTCGCGCGCCTGGACCAGCAATCGCGCGTGCAGCCCGGCGTTCTCGGCCAGCGCGGCCTCCAGTTTGAGATTCACCTCGTGCACTTCCGCCAGCGCCTGCTTCTGCAATTCATTCCGCCGGTAAGCCATTTCCACGAAATAGAACACCGCTCCCGCGAGCGCGATCGAAAGCACGCTGACACCCAGCCACACCCACCACAGATTCTCGGCGCTGATCTTGGAGAGTCCGCCGAGGAACGCCATCGCCGAGATCACCGCGGTGGCCGCGGCGCCAGCGTAACGCCAGCGGCCCGTCAGGTACTCGAAAGCCTGCGGATAGCCGACGAAGGCGAACAAGCAGTACCACGGCGCGAGGGCCGCCAGACCCGCTGCGATCGCCAGCAGACCGGTGTAATACCCCGCCATCAGCGAACGATTACGGTGCCATTCCGGATGAAGCGAGTGAAACCACAGCAGCCACAGCACAGCCGCGGCGGAAAGCCCGAGAACGACCGGGAGCCGCGCCGGCAACTCCAGCAAAGTAATGGTGACGCTGACCGCGAGAAGAACATAAGGCAGCGCGGTGAAGGTCGCCGACTGTGCTCGTTCCCAGCGGTCGAACTCTTCGCGCAGGTCGCCCTCGATGCCCACCAGTTACTCCCAGCGGAAATATCGTGCGGCCAAGCCCCCGGCCACGACGAGCCACCCTAGCATGACACCGAGGTGCAGCAGGTGCGGCCAATTCCCGGAAGCCGTGTCCTGCAACGCTTGTACGCCCGCGCCGAGCGGCGTCAGGTCGCTGATCGTCAGCAGAACCTGGTTCATGCTCGCGCGCGGCACCCAAAGCCCGGCGAAGAACACGAGCGGGAAGAACACCAGCGAACCGACCGCGCTGGCGCTCTTGGCCGACGGTGCGAGCGCCGCGACCAGCAGGCCGATCGCGAACAACGCCAATGCCAGCAACGCAAAGCTGAGCGCGTACGCAGGCAGTTGCCGAGGCAGGTCGACGTCGAAGGCAAGCCGTCCGAGCACGAGGATGACCAGCGTCGAGGCCGCCGACAGCACCACGGCCATCAGCAGCTGCGCGCCGAGCATGACCGTCGGTTTCACCGGCGTGAGCCGCATCCGTCGCAGCACGCCCTTCTCGCGGTACGAAGCGAACAGCTGCGACAGCCCGCTGAGCGAGAACAGCGAAACCCCCATCGCGACGACGATCGGCAGGTACCGGCTGATCAGCCGAACCCCGTCCGGACCGGGTTCGCGCAGAGCCGGGATCAGGCCGAGGACGCCGAACAGGATCGGCGAGAACGCGAGCGCGAAGAACACGACTATCGGCTCGCGGAAGAACAGTTTCG
This sequence comes from Amycolatopsis halotolerans, assembly GCF_042647905.1. Lineage (NCBI taxonomy): Bacteria > Bacillati > Actinomycetota > Actinomycetes > Pseudonocardiales > Pseudonocardiaceae > Amycolatopsis > Amycolatopsis halotolerans. Next base: position 95,263 of record NZ_JBHRWI010000061.1, on the reverse strand, counting down.
TTTCGGTGGCGGCAAGCCGGGACAAAGCAGGCACCAGGGCCTCCTCAGGATTCGATGGAACGGCCGGTCAACGCGACAAACGCGTCCTCCAGCGTGGTCTGATCCACCCGCAGATCCGCGACAACGATCCGACGACGGGCGAGCGCCGCTGTCACCGCCAGCAGCAGGTCTCCGGTTCCGGTGACGACGATCTGGCTGCCCGCCCGTTCGACGGCGGCGACCTCGGGCAGTCCGGTCAGCACCGAGTCGTCCAGCGGGGCGGACGTGCGGAACCGGATCCGCTGCTGATCGTCGGCGCGCGACACCAGACCGGCGGGGCTGTCCACCGCGACGACCCGGCCGGCGTCGATGACCGCCAGCCGGTCGCACAGCCGCTCGGCTTCCTCCATGAAGTGCGTGACCAGCAGGATCGTCACGCCGCGCGCGCGGATGCGTTCGACCAGGCCCCAGACGTCGCGGCGGGCTTGCGGGTCGAGTCCCGTGGTGAGTTCGTCGAGCACCGCGACTTTCGGGTTGCCGAGCAGTGCGAGCGCGATCGAAAGCCGCTGTTTCTGGCCGCCGGACAGGCGGCGGAACTGGGTGCCGAGTTTGCCGTCGAGGGTGAGGATTTCCGCCAGTTCACGCCAATCGGCCGGGTCGCGGTAGAACGAGCTGTACAGCTGGAGCGCCTCGCCGACCTTCAGTTTGTCCGGCAGTTCGCTTTCCTGGAGCTGCCCGCCGAGCGCCTGGCGCAGTTCGGCGTCGTCGCGCCGCGGGTCGAGGCCGCAGACCTGGACCGCTCCGCCGTCCGGCCTGCGCAGGCCTTCGACGCACTCGACCGTCGTGGTCTTGCCCGCTCCGTTCGGGCCGAGAATGCCGAAAATCTCGCCCGGTTCGACGGCGAAGCTCACCCCGTCGACCACGGTCTGCCCGCCGTACCGCTTGACGAGGTTGTCCACCTCGATGATTGCCATGCCTTCAACCGTGCCGGGCAGCACGGGTGCGGCGAATCGACTGCGTGGCCAGACTTTCCGTTCAGCCGGGGCGGAGCGGTGCATCAACCGATCGGTCGATGCGCAGTCAGCCGAGGTGAACGGCCTCCGCGCCGACAGCCGGTTCGACGTGCACTGCCGCCGCGGTCAGCCGGGGCACCGCGGCGATCAGCTGGTGTTCCAGGCTGTGCGCCAGTTCGTGCGCTTGCTCGACGGTGAGCGTGTTGGCGACCTGCACGGCGAGTTCGGCGCGCAGGCTGTGGCCGATCCACCGCATCCGGACCTCGCGGACGCCCTCCACTCCGGGCACCGCCGCGGCTGTCTGCTCGGCCAGTTCGACGGTCGCCGGGTCGACGGCGTCCATCAGCCGCCGGAAGACTTCCTTGGCCGCGTCACGCAAAACGAACAGGATCGCGACGGTGATCAGCAATCCGATCACCGGGTCGGCTGCCGGGAAACCCAGGGCGACGCCGATCGCGCCCAGCACGACCGCCAGCGAGGTGAAGCCGTCGGTGCGGGCGTGCAGGCCGTCGGCGACCAGGGCGGCGGAGCCGATTTCGCGGCCGACGGTGATCCGGTACCGGGCGACGAGTTCGTTTCCGGCGAATCCGACCACGCCGGCTGCGGCGAGCACCCAGAGCTGCTGGACCGGGTGCGGGTGCAGCAGGCGGTCGATCGCTTCGTAGGCGGCCAGCGCGGCTGATCCGGCGATGATCAGCACCACGACGACTCCGGCCAGGTCCTCCGCGCGGCCGAGGCCGTAGGTGTAGCGGCGGGTCGCGGCGCGGCGGCCGAGGGCGAAGGCGATGCCCAGGGGCAGGGCGGTCAGGGCGTCGGCGAAGTTGTGGATGGTATCGCCCAGGAGGGCTACCGAGCCGGTGACAGCCACCAGGGCCAGCTGGACGACCGCAGTGCCGAACAGGGCCGCGAACGACCAGATCAGCGCTCGGATACCGCGTCGGCTGGTTTCGAGGGCGGTGTCGAGGCGGTCGGCGCTGTCGTGGCTGTGCGGGGTGAAGAAGTGCTTGACGCGGGATCGCCAGGTCTCGTGCCCATGCCCGTGACCAGCAGCGTGACCGTGGCCGTGGCCGTGCTCCGGCTGCGGACGGTCGCGGCGCGGCTCTGCCATCAGGTACTCCCGGAATCCTCGAGGCCTCCGCGACCGCAGGAAGAGGGCCGCTCGGCTACCAGCATACCTGCGCAGATGCGCAGGTAGTCGAGAAGGGACGGTAGCATCAGGTCATGCACTCCTCCCTGCCGGACTTCGACATGCCGTCGGACGAACAGGTCCACCTGGCCGCGGAAAGCTTCCGCCTGCTGTCGGACCCGACGCGGATCAAGGTGCTCTGGGCGCTCCTGCAGGGAGAATCGTCGGTGGCCTGCCTCGCCGAACTGGCCGGGGCCGCGCCGACCGCGGTCAGCCAGCATCTCGCCAAGCTCCGGCTCGCGGGCCTGGTCAAGGGCCGCCGCGAGGGGACGTTCGTGTACTACTCCGCCGCGGACGAGCACGTCCGCGGGCTGCTGGCCCAGGCGCTGCACCACGCCGACCACGTGGACCGCGACATTCCGAGCGAACCGGGCGGCCACGCCCAGCCGCACCGGCCCCGGATGCGGAACTCCTGAGTCACGCGACCCGAAGCCGCTCCGCCTCCACCAGCTGCCGCAACGGTTCCGGCAGCACGTCCCACACCTCGTCCGCGACGTGCACCGTCTCCCGGCCCAGCACGTCCAGCACCACGGCGGCCCGGTGCACGGCCTCCGGTTCCGTCAGATTCGCCCGCTTAGCTACGCAGCCCACGAATTCCGTCAGCTCAAAGCCTTCTTCGACCGGACCGCCGCCCGGGCGCAAGTCTTCAGCCAGTTCCGGCGGCAGTTGCGCGGCCAGACTCGCCGCCGCTTCCGGGGAAATCCGCTCGGACAGCGTCCGCAGCACAGCGTGGGCGACGAGTTCGGCGGCACGGGATTCCGCGAGGCAGGCCCGCCTGCGGATCAGTTCGACGATCTCGTTCATTGTCCCCGGATACCCGCGGCGACCGCCCGCAACCGTCCGGTTAGCCGTGCCACCACCGGGTATCAGCGAAGCATGGACCATTCAGCGACGTCTCCCGCACCGGCCGGGCAGGCGCAGACCGCGCTGCGCCGGCTCCGTCGCGAAGCCGGTGCCCCAGTCCGCCCGGTACTGGTAGTAGATGATCTGGTCGCGGCGCTGGTCCTTGGGGCCGGCAGGCCAGGACTGGGTGAAGATGTGCCCGTCGGGGATCTACTCATCCGGGTGCTCGTGGCGCCACGCCTGGACCACGTACGGCACGTCAGGTATCCGCGCGCCGAGGATGAACGACAACCCCGCGGCCTCGATGGCCTGCTGGTTGGCCGCAGAGATCATGGCAGCGTCGGCCACGACCGTGACATCAGCCAGCTGGTGGGCATCCATGAACGCACGGATGGTCGGCAGCATCGTAGTGGTCTCGCCCCGGTTGCCCTCGAACGCGTTAACCATCAACGGAAACCCGCTTGCGTCGGCGAGCGGCCCGATCGTGATCTGCGGCTCCAGGCGGCGTTCTTTGGAGAACCCGGGCTCACGGAACCCGTCCCCGGCATCGGTCTCGAAGTACAAGGTGGACACATCGCAGAGAACCAGTGACGCCGGCCCCGGATCAGCGGTGCGGGCGCACGCCGCGGCCAACTTCTGCCGCCAGGACTCTTTCGCGAACGCGGGCAGACGCCGCTTGAGGGTCGCGTACGCCGGCGGGTCGAAACCTGCCTCCTCGACCACCCGCAGACTGTCCAGCTTGCTGGTCGGCTCGACGATCCGTGCCAGCACCAGCAATCGGAACACCTCGTCACCACCAGCGGCCCACCACCAGCACCACTGCCGGCCCGCAACGCCGCGAAGTCCGGGCCAAAGTCGAGCTCGGGCTGCCCCGCAGCCAGACGCTGCCTCGCCACCGCCTTGAGCGCCTCCAACGCCGCATCGTCATGCGCCGAGCCGATGTGCTCGATGTCCCGCGACCCGCGACGCGAGGAGTGCACGATCTGCACCGCCCTGGCCCCCGACGCCGTCTTCACCGTGCGCACATACGCCACGAGAGACAGCCTGGAACCGGCCGCTCAGTGCGCAGATTTTCGCCGTTCACACGACGAGACCGCAGCTCAACAGCCAGCACCCTGCCCAAGATCAGCGATCTTGAGCCAAAGTCAGGTAAGGTGACGAAATGGTCATGCGGGTGGCGGTTCCCGTGCTGCCGTGCCGAGATGTGCAGGCAGCGCGGTCGTACTTCACGGACGCGCTCGGATTCGACACCATATTCACCTGGGAGACCCCACCTAGCTACGCGGCCGTGATCCGCGACTCCGCCGAGTTCCACCTGTACGCCGAAAGCAGCGTCGGCCCGGCCAGGGTGACGGTTATCGTCGACGACGTCGATTCCTGCCACGACGAGCTGCGCGCCCGCGGCGCCGACATCGTCGAGCCACTGGCTGACCGGCCCTACGGGATGCGCGACTTCAACGTACGGACACCCGATGGGCACTTGTTGATCTTCAGCCAGCCGCTTACCTAGTACGGGTGACCATCAGCGGACCAGCCGGAAGAATGACCGGACCTCGTCGACGAACAACGCTGGCTCGAACGCCGCGAAGTGGCCGCCCTTGCCGGGCTCGTTCCAGTACCGGATGTTGGGGAACCGGCGCTCCGCCCACCGCCGAGACGGGCGCTGCAGCTCCTTGGGGAAGACCGAACAGCCGGTGGGTACGGTCACCGGCGCGCCGGCCGACCCGGAGATCCATTCGTTGACCTGCCGGAGGCTTTCCCACGCCTCCCGCAGTGTCGCGAGCGCCGCCCGCTCGGCACCGATGAGGTCGTCCACCGTGGCCGGATCGGGCGGTGCGAGCGGCGGCATGAGATGGATGCCGGCGACCCGATCGGGTTGCCGTTGACCGATGCTCGTGGCGATGCTGGTGCCCCAGTCGCTGCCCTGGGCGCCGAACCGCCGGTAGCCGAGCCGGGCCATCAGCTCGCACCACGCGTCGGATATCCGCTCGATCCCCCACTCCGGCGCGGCCGGCTTGTCGCTGAAGCCGTAACCGGGAAGCGACGGGCAGACCCCTGGAACCGGCCGCTCAGTGCGCGGATTTTCGCCGTTCACACGACGAAACCGCAGCTCAACAGCCAGCACCCTACCCAAGATCAGCGATCTTGAGCCAAGTCAGGTCCGTCGCGAAGCCGGTGCCGGGGGCTGCGAATCCCCTGCGGAGCTGTACCGGACGCTCGGCTCGCTGAGCCTCTTCGCCGACGATCTCTCCGAATTGCTTCCCGACTTGTGCGGCCAGCTCGAAGACGCGTTGCTCGCCGGGCGCGTGCGGCATCGCGCGGCCGGAGCCAGGAAGCCTGCGACGCCGTCGCCTCGGCGGCGCACAGCATCTCGGTCGCCCGCTTCACCGCGCTCCTGGTCGGGCAGGAAATCCAGAAAGCGCAGACCGCGATCCGCGATCTCGTCGCCGCCTGACGCCGCTTTATCCCGTTCCACACGGGTACTCGGCGAGGAAAGCGTTGTACGGAGAAGGGAGCACGATGGCCGACCGCGATCCGGCTGAGCCCGAAACGCTCGACCCGTCCGAGGCACTCGACGAGGACGAACTGCGGGTCGACCCGCTGGAGGACGGCGTCGAACCCGCCGAACGCTGGAGCCCGGCGACCAGGGAGGCCACGACGCCCGCCGAGGCGCGCGAAGGCGCACCGCTCGGCCGCAGGCTCGCCGAGGAACGGCCGGACGTCCAGCCCGCGCAAAACCCGCCCGACGACGAGACTCTCGCCCGGGCGGAAGCGGCCCAGGCGGTGGCCCCGGACGAAGATCTCCCGCAGCGAAGGGCGGATCCGGACCCCGGCGAACAGGCGGACGAAGCAGGCGGTTCCGTCGCGAAATCGCTGCGCGAGGAGTAACGCGCTCCGGGCGGTGGCGGAATCCCCATGCCGGACGGTCACGACACGACGCGCGTCGCGATGCTGAACATCGTCCGCACGGCACCGAATTTCGGCCGCACGCAAGCCCTCCGGTGCTGTCGCGTACGCGACGCCCCGGGCCTTCACCGCGCCGCAGCCCACCCGGACTCTCCCACCGGCATGGCCTTCTCGTACGCCCGCACGGTCTCCGCCGCGATCCGGTCCCACGAGTACCGCGCCCGAACCCGCTCCAGGCCCGCCGTCCCCAGGGCCTCCAACTCGGCGGGTTCGTCCAGCAAAGCCCGCAGCCGAGCCGAAAGCCGGGCCGGATCGCGCGGCGGCACCAGGCGTCCGGTGATGCCGTCCACCACCGTGTCGGCCAAACCGCCCACCGCGGCGGCCACCACCGGCACCCCGCACGCCATCGCCTCGAGCGGGACGATCCCGAACGACTCGTACCAAGGCGTGCACAGCACCGCGTCCGCCGAACGCAGCAACGCCGGCATCTCAGCACAGCTCACCTGACCTGCCAGCTGTACCCGGTCAGCGACCCCGAGCCGCTCCGCGAGCCGCCGCAGCCGCTGCGCCTCCGGATGCCGCGAGAGCGCCGCGGAAGGCGGTCCGCCCGCGATCACCAGTTCGGTGTCCGGCACCCGCGGCAAAGCAGCGACAGCCAGGTCGAATCCCTTGCGCGGCACCAACCTCCCCACCGACACCAGCCGCTTCGGCGCGGTCCGCGAAGCCACCGGGCCGCCGGTGCCGAACCGGTCGGGGTCGACCCCGCACGGCACTACCGAGATCCGCTGTCGCGGCACCCCCTGACGAGCCAGTTCGAACACCTCGTCCGAGCAGCCCGCAACGATCCGGCCGGCCTGCTTGCCGACCATCCGCTCCAGCCTCATCCGGTCCGGCGGGCTCGTGTCGGAGTCGCCCAGATTCCGCCGCTTCACCACGCCCAGCGTGTGAAACGTCTGCACTGTCGGCACTCCGGCCTCGCGCGCGGCGAGGACGGTCGCGACCCCGGACGTCCAGAAGTGCGCGTGCGCCACGTCCGGCGGCTCCTCCGTCCACCGGTCGCGCAGCCAGCTGCCGAATTCCCCTAGATACGGCACGAATTCGTCCTTCGGCAGCCGGCGCGCCGGGCCCGCCGGGACGTGCACGACGCGATAACCGGCCGGAACGTCCACCGAGGCGGGCGCTTCCGGGTCGTCGCGTCGCGTGTAGACAGTCACGTCGTGCCCGCTGCGGACCAGCGCCGCGGAAAGGCCTGCCACGTGGACGTTCTGGCCGCCCGCGCCGTCCTCTCCCGGCGCGGCGAGCGGACTGGCGTGCCCGGCCACCATCGCGATCCTCATCGGGCGCCCTCCGCGACGGCGTCGGGCCACGATCCGGGTACGTGCCACAGCAAGATCCGCATGGGCCTGGTTAGCCGCGCGGACGCGACGTTAAACCAGGCCCGCTATCGGGTACCCGCAACGGTTTCCGGCGAGCAAGAATCGTGCGCCTTGTTGGCCGCTGTCGGTCCAGTCAGCTCCTCCGCCCGGTCAGCGCGTCGCGGATCTTGTCGACGAACGCCGCGCCCCGCGCGAGGATCAGATTGGCGGGCGGTTTGCTCGGCGCGTGGGGATGCGGCCGGGTCGGCGCGGCCTTCTTCGCCGCCAGCACCCGCTCGCCCAGCCGGTCGAGTTCCTCGGCCGAACAGGCTTCCCGCAGCCGCGGCAGGAGATCAGTCTCTTCGTCCTTGATGTGGTGGCGGACGTCCGCGATGAGCTTGCCCAGCAGCTCCTCGAACTCCGGCTCGCCGGGGTGCTTGCCCTCCAGCTGTTTCATGACCTTCTCGGCCTCGCCGTGCTCCTCGATCTCGTGGTCGGCGATCTCGTCGCCGTCGTCGAGGTACTTGCGCGCGGCCGGGTACATGAGCTGTTCTTCCGCGATCGAATGCCGGACCAGTTCGGCGATCACGTGATCAACCACGTCTTTCCGGTTGCCCGCCTTGGGTTCGGCCTCGAGTTCGGCGAACACCCGCTCCACGTCGCGGTGGTCGTCGGTGATCACGGTGATGAGGTCGGTTCGGGTGGGTGCGGCCATGCTGCCTCCTCAGGTGTCGGGAAGGCTCCGGTTACCCGTTGCGCCGCAGGGCAATCACCGGGAGCGGAACTGCCCGGTCCCCGCCTGTGCCCGGTCGTCCGCGACCACCACCCGCCGCAGCAAGGAAACCAGCGTCTCGCGTTCTTTCGCCGACAATTCGGCAAGAAACACGTCCTGCGACCGGCTGGCCTCCCGTTTCAGCTCCCCCGTCAGCGCCTTCCCGGCTTCGGTGAGCGTGACGCGCTGACGCCGCCGGTCGTCCGGATCGCGTTCGCGGCCGACGAGGTCCCGGCGTTCCAGTTCGTCCAGGTAGCCGACGAGGTGACTGCGGTTGAGCCCGAGCCGGTCGGCGAGCGCGTGCTGTGCCAGCGGACCGAAGTCGGAAAGCCCGGCCAGCACGGCGAAAAGCGGCAGCCGGAGATCGCGCTTCTCAAGCGCGCCCGCCAGTTCGCGGCGTCCGATCCGCGCGACGTGCCCAGCGAGGTACGACGGCAGCGCGAGCAGGGTCGGCGGGCGCAGTTCGTCCATTCCGGGACCCTACCCGCTGGACAGGTTTCGTTTCGTCAGGTAATCATGTCGTCATGACACGATTTTGGGCGACCCATGCCTGACTACGGCCACGACCTCCAGTTCGGCGTCATCCTCCTGCCGGAAGCCGCCTCCCCCGCCGCCGCGACCAGGCTCGCCGAAGCCGCCGACACGGCCGGGCTCGACCTGCTCAGCGTGCCGGACCACCCGTATCGCCCGGACCTGCTCGACGCGTGGACCGTCCTGAGCGTCGTCGCGGCGCGCACCGAGCGGCTGCGCGTGTTCCCCAACGTCGCCAACCTGCCCCTGCGCCCGCCCGCCGTGCTCGCGCGCTCGGCCGCGAGTCTCGACCTGCTCACCGGCGGCCGCACCGAACTCGCCCTCGGCGCTGGCGCGTACTGGGACGACATCGCCGCCCAGGGCGGTCCGCGGTACACGCCCGGCGAAGCCTTCGACGCGCTTACGGAAGCGATCGAAGTCGTCCGTGCACTGTGGACACCCGGGCCGCCCGCCACCGTGCCCGGCACTCATCACCGGCTCACCGGCACGCCGCCGGGCCCGTTCCCGGTGCACCGGATGGAAATCTGGCTCGGCGCGCTCGGCCCGCGCATGCTGCGCCTGATCGGCCGGACCGCGGACGGCTGGCTGCCGAGCATGACCCGGATCCCGCCGGACCGGCTGCCCGCCGCGAACGCACTCATCGACGACGCCGCCCGGAAAGCGGGCCGCTCCCCCGGCGAGATCCGGCGGCTGTACAACCTGCCCGGGATTCCGTCCGGCAGCACCGGCGAATGGGCCGAGCAACTCGCCGAACTCGCGCTCACGCACGGGATGAGCGCGTTTCTCCTGTCCGTGGACTCCGCCGACGCCGTCCGGTTGTTCGCGCGAGAGGTCGCGCCGCGGGTCCGCGAACTGGTGGCCGCCCGGCGGTAGTCAGTCGCGGATCCCGGGCGGCAGCGGCGAACCCGCCACGACCGCGGGCGGCACCCGGACCACCGCCAGCGCTCCCCGCCCGGACGGCGGATCCTCGAAGCGCGCGTATCCGCCGTGCGCGGCCGCGATGTCCGCGACGATCGCCAAGCCCAGTCCCGATCCCGGCAGCGACCGGGCCTCCGGCGCGCGCCAGAACCGGTCGAACGCCGACGTCCGGTCCGTCGCGGCGACGCCGGGGCCCTCGTCGGCCACCGACACCAGCCCCGGTTCCGAACGCACCGTGACCGCCGAACCGGCGGGCGCGAACTTGATCGCGTTGTCCAGCAGGTTCAGCACCATCCGTTCCAGCGCGCCCTCGTCGCCGCAGACGTGCCATTCGGCGCTCCGCACGTCGAAGGTGTGCTTGCGCGCGCGGCTCGACGCCCGGCGGACGGCGTGCCGGACGACCGTGCCCATGGCGACGTCGGCGTGGTCGAACTCGTGCTCGTCGCGGGCGAGCACGACCAGTTCGGTGACGAGGTCGCCGAGTTCGCCCGCCTGCGCCTGGAGCCGGTCGAGCAACCGGCCGCGGTCGCCGTCGGCGAGTGCACGGCCGGTGTGTTCGCTGCGCGCCAGCAGGTCGATGTTGGTGCGCAGGCTGGTCAGCGGCGTCCGCAGTTCGTGCGCGGCGTCGGTGACCAGCGCGCGCTGCCGCCTGCGCGAATCGGCCAGCGCGCCGGTCATCGCGGCGAACGCGCGGCCGAGGCGGCCGACCTCGTCGCGGCCGGACACGGTGACCGGGAGGTCGAGGTCGTGCGTGCGGGCGATTTCCTCGGCGGCGCCGGTCAGCCGCGCCATCGGCCGCAGCGTGCGGCGGGTCAGCAGCAGCCCGGCCGCGGCGGCGAGCAGCGCGCCCAGCACCGAAACAGCGATCAGGATGGTGCGCAGGCCGGCGAGCGTGCTGTCGACCTCGGCGAGGCTGCGCGAGATGACCAGTACGTTCCCGTCGCTGAAGGGACCGAGCAGGACCCGGACCGGAGTGCCGGACCGCGTGTGGCCGTCCCGCAGGGTCACCGTGCGCGCGGCGAGGTCGGCCGGGTCGACGACGACCGAGTCCACGCCGGGCGGCGCACAGACCGTGCCGTCCGCTTTCAGCAGCTGGACGCCTTCCAGGAACCGCTGCAGCGGCCTGCCGGGGGTGCTGCGGCGGCAGAGATCCTCCAATCCCGGCTTCGGCACCGAAGGATCGCCCTCGCCGGGCGGCGGCCAGCCGCCGAGCAGGGTTTCGTCCAGCTGCGTGCGGAGACTGTGCTCTGTGGACAGATAAGTGACGGTGCTGATCGCGGCGATCGCGACCGCGACGATCGCGGCGGTGATCAGCGCGACCCGGCTGCGCAGCAGCATCCGGGGCTCCCGATGCCGCCTCACGGCGCCCGCAGCACGAATCCGACACCGCGCACGGTGTGCAGCAGCCGGGTCGCCCCGCCCGCCTCGGTCTTGCGCCGCAGATACCCGACGTAGACGTCGAGATTGTTGGTACGGCTCGGTTCCCGCCCCCACACCGCCTGCCGCAGCCGGTTCTTGGTGAGCACCTTCTCCGGCGCCCGCAGGAACACCGCGAGCAGGTCGAACTCGGTCGGCGTGAGCTCCAGCCGCCGCCCGGCGCGGGTCACCTCGCGCGTTTCCGGGTCGAGTTCCAGATCCGCGAACCGGTGCACCGCCGAACCCGGCGCGGCGCGATTCTGCTTCAGCAGCGCCCGTACCCGCGCCAGCAGCTCCTCCAGCGCGAACGGCTTCACGAGATAGTCGTCGGCCCCGGAGTCGAGGCCGGTGACCCGGTCGCCCAGCGCGTCCCGCGCGGTCAGCATCAGCACCGGCAGCCGCTCCCCCGCCGCCCGGATCCGCCGGCACGTCTCCAGTCCGTCGACCTCGGGCATCATCACGTCCAGGATCACCAGATCGGGTCTGGCCGCCCCGGCGAGCGCCGCCACCGCCGCCGCGCCGCCCGCGGCCACGGCGACGTCGTAGCCCTCGAAGGCGAGGCTGCGCTGGAGGCTTTCCCGCACGTCGGGGTCGTCGTCCACCACCAGCAGCCGCATCCGCCCGGTCCCTTCCGCGTCGTGAGCCTCCCGAATCGGGCCGAGGCTACGCGGTCAGCCTGTGCGGACGCTGTTCGTCCCACGACCGGGGAAAGATCAGCTTCTCACGATCCTCTCAGGTTTTTTCCAGGTCTTTCTCACGACGATCACGCCACGGTGAGACCCGAAGCGGTCACACAGCGTCGTGCACGGCCGGAAACCATCCCCGAACGGAGGAAGCATGTCGGTCGGCGCGACCAGAGGGTTGACCACGTCCCCCGAACCGGGGGCGGCGACCGCGACCGTGGACATCGTCATCCCGGTCTACAACGAGGAACGCGCCCTGCCCGGCTGCGTTCAGGTCCTGCGCGAGTTCCTGCGCCGCGAGTTCCCCTTCGAGTGGACCATCGTGATCGCGGACAACGCGAGCACGGACCGGACCCTGGAGGTCGCCGAGGCGCTCTCCCGCGACGACAAGGCGCTGCGGGTGCGCCACCTCGACCGGAAGGGCCGCGGCCTGGCGCTGCGCGAAACCTGGCGGGCGAGCACCGCCGACGTCGTGGTGTACATGGACGTCGACCTCTCCACCGGCCTCGACGCCCTGCTGCCGCTGGTGGCTCCCCTGGTCAACGGGCACTCGGACCTGGCCATCGGCTCGCGGCTGGCACCGGGGGCGCGCACCGTGCGCGGGCCGAAGCGCGAGTTCGTTTCCCGGTGCTACAACAAGATGATCCGGCTGAGCCACGGCGCGCGGTTCTCCGATGCGCAGTGCGGGTTCAAGGCCGCGCGCACCGACGTGCTGCGCCCGCTGCTGGACCACGTGCGGGACGACGCGTGGTTCTTCGACACCGAACTCCTGCTGCTGGCCGAGCACAACGGGCTGCGCGTGCACGAGGTGCCGGTCGACTGGGTCGAAGACGCCGACAGCCGCGTCGACGTCGCCAAGACCGCGCTCGACGACATCCGCGGGCTGATCCGGGTCGCCCGGGCCAAGGCGGCGGGCACGGCGAAGGTGCCGGATCTGCCCCGCCGTCCCGCGCCGAGGGCCGCGCACCCGGACGCGGTGCTGAGCCCGCCCGGCGGCGGCCGGTTCTGGGAAATCCTGTCGTTCGCGGTGATCGGCGTGCTCTCCACGGTCGCGAATCTGGCGCTCTACGGGCTTTTCCGCCTGTGGTGGCCGGTGCTCGCGGCCAACCTCGCCGCGCTCGTGCTCACCACGCTGTTCAACACCGAGGCCAACCGCCGCTTCACCTTCGCCGGTGCGGGCACCCCGCGCCGCAAGGCGCACCTGCAAGGATTCGTGGTGTTCGGCCTCTACTACGCCTTCACCTCGGCCGCGCTGCTCCTGCTGCACGCGCTGGCCGCCGAGCCGGGCCGGGCGCTGGAACTGACCGTGCTGCTCGCGGCCTCGGTGCTCGGCACCGCGGGCCGGTTCGTATTGCTGCGCACCTGGGTCTTCCGCCAGGACAACGGAAAGGACGAAGAATGACAGTCGACGCCCCTTCAGCGGCGCCGGCCGAAACCGCCGCCCCCGCGAACCGCTCGCGATGGCAGCCGTGGGCGCTCGCCGTGATCTGCGTGGCCGCCGGCGCGCTCTACGCCTGGCGGATCGGCGGCGGGCAACTGGGCAACAGCTACTACTCCGCGGCTGTGAAGTCCATGACCGGCAGCTTCTCGAACTTCCTCTTCGGTTCGTTCGACCCGTACGGCGTGTTCACTGTGGACAAACCGCCGATGTCCCTGTGGCCGCAAGCGATTTCGGTACTGGTCTTCGGTTTCAACGGCTGGTCGTTGCTGCTTCCGCAGGTGCTCGAAGGCATCGCGGCGGTTTTCCTGCTGCACCGCACCGTGCGGCTCTGGGCCGGGGAAAACACCGCGCTGCTGGCCGCGTTGATCCTCACCCTCACGCCGATCACCGTGGCGATCAACCGGGACAACAACCCGGACACGCTGCTCGTGCTGCTGCTCGTCGCCGCGGCCTACGCGTTCACTCGCTCGGTGCAGGCGGACACGAGCCGCGCGCGCACCCGGTGGCTGCTGTGGTGCGCGTTCTTCGTGGGCTGCGGGTTCGTCACCAAGATGATGCAGGCGTGGATCGTCCTGCCCGGCTTCGCGCTCGCGTACTTCGTCGGCACCTCCGCGCCGGTCAAGCGGCGGCTGCTGGACCTGCTGGGCGCGGCCGGGGTGCTGATCGTTTCCTCGTTCTGGTGGACCGCGCTGCACGACCTGTGGCCGGGCTCGAAACCGTACATGGGCGGCAGCACCGACGGCACCGCGCTGAACCTGATCTTCGGCTACAACGGTTTCGGCCGGATCTTCGGCGGCGAGGGCAACTTCGGTCCCGGAGGAGGCGGCCCGCGCGGCGGAGACCTGCCCGGCGGCATGGAACTGCCCGCGGGCATGACCCCGCCGCAGGGCGGCGGCGGCCCGTTCGGCGGAGAGACCGGGCTCGGCCGGATGTTCAGCAGTTCGGTCGGCGGGCAGATCTCCTGGCTGCTGCCGCTGGCGCTGCTGGTCCTGGTCGCCGTCGCGGTGCGCGGCATCCGGCGGAAGCAGCCGGGCGACCCGGCGCGGCGGGCAGGCTGGTTCGCTTGGGGCAGCTGGCTCCTGGTGACCGGCGTGGTCTTCAGCTACGCGCGGGGGATCTGGCACCCGTACTACACGACCATGCTGGCCCCGGCGATCGCCGCGATCTGCGCGGCCGGGCTCACCGGGTTCTGGCGCGAGTACCGGCAGGGCTCCGGCTACGGCTGGTTGCTGCTGCCCGCGGCCGTCGCGCTCACCGCGGGCTGGGCGTTCGTCCTCGCCAACCGCGATCCCTCGTGGCACGGCTGGACCCGGTGGACAGTGCTGGCGGTCGGCGTGGTCGCGGTCGTCGCGCTCGTGCTGGGGAAGCTGACCTCGGTGCGAAAGGCGATCCTGACCCGGGCGTCGCTGGTGCTGGCGGTCGTTACCGTGCTGTTCGTGCCGACCGTGTGGTCCACCGCGACGGCGGCGACCGGCGAGAGCATGGGCGGCATGCCTTCGGCCGGGCCGGGCGGCCTCGGCTTCCCGGGCGGATTCGGCGGGATGCGGATGCCCGGCGGCGGGCGCGAAGCGGGAATGCCCGGAATGCCGGACGCCGCTGACTTCCCAGGTGGAATGCCGGGCGGGTCGCCGGACGCTTCCGGGTTCCCCGGCGGCCCGGGCGGAATGCCGGGAGCCCCCGGCGGCGCGCGGAAGCCCGGTGGGATGGCCGATTTCATGAACGGCAAGCTCACCGACGACCAGCGGCGCGTCCTCGACTACGCCAAGCAGCACAGCGGCGGCGCGGAGATCACCCTCGCGGTCGACGGCTCGGCCATGATGTCGTCGAACTTCATCATCGGCTCCGACGAGACCGTGATCGGCATGGGCGGCTTCCTCGGCAGCGACGATTCGCCGTCGGTCGGCCAGCTCCAGCAGTGGACCGCCGAAGGCAAGCTCAAGTTCGTCCTCGGCGGCACCGGCGGCATGCGCATGCCGGGAATGAGCGGCGGAGCCGGGGAAAAGCGGCAGGAGTGGATCAAGCAGCACTGCACCACCGTCGATCCGGCCGCTTACGGCGGAAAACCGGCCTCCGCACAGCAGGAGGCCGGGCCGATGGGCGGAGCTCAGACGCTCTACCAGTGCCACGCGTGAAACCCCGCAGGGGCAGGCCGAAGCCTGCCCCCGCGGGCCGCTAACCGGCCGCCGGAACCTTCCCGCTCAGCAAATGCCCCGCGTTCGGCACCTCCGGCGCAACCCCCAGCTCGGAGAGGATCCGGAACGTCGTAGCCGTAGCCGCCGAAAGCACCGGAATCCCCACCGCGTCCTGAACCGGCTGGATCGAGGGCAGCGACGGCATCTGCACACAAGCCGACAGCACCAGCGCGTCCGCCCGCGAAAGGTCCAGTTTCCGGTAGTGCTCAAGCAGATCCGCCGGGTCCAGCCGCGCCACCGCGAGGTTGTCGGGCACCTCCAGGGACAGCGAATCGACCACCTCGACGCCCGCGTCCTCCAGGTACTCGATCACCGCCTGGGTCAACGGTTTCAGATACGGCGTCACGATCGCGACCCGCTTCGCCTCCAACGCGGCGATCCCGGACAGCAGCGCGCCCGCCGACGAAACCACCGGCGCGTCCGAGCCTTCCGCGCGCAACGCCGACGTGATCGAATCCTCGGCAGTGCAGTGATATCCCGGCCCCTGCGCCATGATCGCGACGAGACACGCTGTCGCCACGACGCCAGGCCGCGCGTCCGCAAGCTCGGTGGCCGCGCGTTCCGCCTGGGCGTTCATCGCGCGCAACTGCTCCGGCGTCACGTGCTGCATCCGCGCGCGGGCGGAATGGAAGACGAACCGGTCCTCCGGGTACCGCTCCTCGCGGGCGCGCAGCATCCGCGGCAGCTCGGTTTCCATGGTCAGGTTGGAACTAGGGACGATCATCCCGATGTGGTGGTCGGTCATCGCTTCGCCGCCGGGCGCATGTCCTTGACGGTCAGCTCGCCCGCGTCGACGATCAGCTCGTCGTCGAGGTACAGGCTGTTGCCGCGCATCGGGATGTCGAAGTGGCACGCCGTGTCGTTCGGGCCGCCGAGTTCGTTGTTCGGGCCGATCGAGAACATCACGTTGCCGTAGAAGCTGCGCAGCTCCATGCCCATGCCGCCGGGGAACTGGGTCAGGCCGTGCCAGTGCGCCCGCTCGTCGAGGCCCCAGCCGACGTGCGACATGCCGTAGCCGCGCGGGTCGTCGAACGATTCGATGTAGCCGCGCAGCAGGTCGGCGTCGAGGCCGGACGAGCCCGCGCCGCCGCGGATGTCCTGGATGAAGCCCTTTTCGATGGTCAGCTCGACCGGCGTCTGCACGTAGGTGTTGAACGGCAGCAGCACGTCGCCGGGCGCGAGCACGATCTTGCCGTCCACGCCGTCGTCCGAACCGCCGGTGAAGACGAACGCCGCGGGCCAGTGGTCCCAGCGGCCCGGCTGGTCGGTGTAGCCGTACTCGCTCATCGTCGGGTACACGCCCAGCTGGTAGGTGACGTCCGTCCCGTGCGGACTGGTGATCCGCATGGTCTTGGCCTTGGCCAGCAGTTCCGCGCCGGTCTCGACGCGCTCGCGCAGCTCCTTCGTCGGCATCAGCCGGGCCAGCAGCTCGGGCGGTTCGACGGCGGTCAGGATCCGGGTGCCGGCGGCCTGGATCGCGAACTGCTCCTCGCTGAACAGCAGGAACGTGCAGTCCACGACCATGTCCGCGGCCTTCAGCGCCTCCACCGCGAGCGGCAGCTGGTCAAGGCCGGACTGCCCGACCGCCCACGCGCCGGACGCGCTCGCCGGCGACGGCAGCCGCATGTGATAGGTCGCCGCGCCGAGCTGCTGGGCGGCCCAGAGGAAGGCGTCCGCGTACTCCCCGCGCTCGGCGCCGCGCGTCAGCACGACGACCGTCTCCCCCTCGTGCACGCCGGAAAAAGTCAGCTGGCGCAGGCAGATGTCGTTGAACAGGTTCTGGTCCATGGCGACCTCCTTGATTGTCCGAATACGGATTATCCGAGTACGCGGAATTGGGAAAAGTGCGTGAGGGGAACCCTGAGGGAATCAGAGTCCCTGAGGGTTCCCCTCACGGACGGCGGATCAGGTGCGAGGGGCGAGCAGGTCTTTCAAGGTCGAGCGAAGGGCGTGGAGGGCGGGCTGGGGTTCGTCCCAGAAGATCATGTGCCCGGCACCCGCCACGGCTACCAGCGGATGCGGCGATTTCTCCAGCACCGCGACGTCCGCCGAGGTCACCACCGGGCTCTCCGCGCCGTACAGCAGCACGGCGGGCCCGGGCAGGTTTTCCCACAACGGAGGGAATTCCTCGGATTCGAAACCCGCGTGCGTCGCGGCGATCGCGGTCCGCGAGCACGACGCGAGCCAGCGAGCACGCAGTTCCTGTTCCCGGCGCGGCCATCGCGGCCACGAGGCGGCGACCTCGTCCGCGCTGGTCCCCCGTCGCGCTTGGTCCAGTTGCGATTCGAAGACCGCCAGGGAGGTCGGGTACGGGCGTCCGGGACCGCTCATCGGCGGGTCGGCGAGGACAGTGCCCGCGATCCCGCCGGACAGCGCGGCTTTGGCCGCGATCCGCGCGCCCATCGAGTGGCCGAACAGCAGCGGATTCGCCAGCTGAAGCTGGTCAATGACGGCCTCGACGTCCGCGGCGTACGCGTCGAGGTCGTAGCCGGGCCCGTCGTCGGACAGGCCGCGGCCGCGGATGTCGAGCACCAGCGGGCGGACCAGGTCGGTCAGCTCGCGGGCGACGAAGTCCATGGTGATCGCCGGGCTGGTGATCCCGGGCAGGATCACCAGCGGGACGCCGTCGGCCGGGCCGTAGTCGAGGACGTGCAGCCGGACGGAACCGGACCGCACCCAGACGCTCTTCGCCGGGACGTCCGCCAGATCGGCGAGCGCGGGCTGGGTCAGCACCCGGTCGGAAACTGAAGACATACGGGAACTCCTAGCGGGCCTTGGCGAGCAGCTCGACGCCCTCGCCCAGACCGATCACGTCGGCGTATTTGGCTTGCAGGTCAAAGAGAGCGGCGTCGTGCGGTCCCCGCGCGCGGTCGCCGCAGGCGTCCCGGACGACGAGCGTGTTGAAGCCGGACTGCACGGCGTCGACCGCGGTGGCCCGCACACAACCCGAAGTCGTCGCGCCGCAGACCAGCACGGTGTCCGCGCCGAGGCCGGTAAGCAGGGCGGCGAGACTCGTGCCGTGGAAGGCGGACGCGCCCTTCTTGACGATCAGGTGGTCTTCGTCGCGCCGTTCCAGCCGAGGATCGAGCGCGACTTCGGCGCTTCCGTCGCGCAGGCTGCGCATGCCGGGAGCCTTGCGCAGCCACGCGATCGCGTCGCCGTCCGCCTCCGCGGGGGTGTAGCTGATCGCGGTGCAGACGACCGGGGCTCCGCTCTCGTGCGCGGCCCGGACCAGCGCAGCGGCGGCTTCGACTTCGACGGAAAGGTCTGCGCCGGAAGGGAAATCCGGTTCGGTGAAGCCGCGGGTCAGGTCGACCACGACCAGCACCGGCGCGGTTCCCCTCGGCACCGCGGCGCCAAAACCCGCGCGAGCGTAGGTCTGGTCGGTCTCGGTGCCGTGCAGTCCGTTCTCAGGCGCGTTCACGCAGCAGCTCCTTGATCAGTTTGTGCTGCGACCGGACCCGGCCGAGCAACCAGCCCTGGAACAGCCCGAGCGCGCCCGCCGCGACCACGGGGAGGTAACGCTTCGCGTTGGGCGGGAGCAGCATCGCCAGACCGTCGAGCGAATCCGACGCAGGCGCGGCAGCAGTCGTCGGCTCGGCTGTGGTGCCGCCGTTTTCCAGCAGCTGGCCGAGATTCTGCGCGAACTGCTGCAGGATCCGGTTCGACACCGTGCTGATCGCGCCCTTGCCGAACTGCGCGATCTTGCCGCGCACCACGAGATCCGTGTGCAGATTGAGCGACGACCCCTTCGGACCGGGCACCAGGGTCAGCGTGACCTCGGCTTCCGCGTCGCCGTTTCCGTGGCTGTCCGCGCCCCGGGCCGACAGCCGCAGCCGCCGCTCGCCCTCGGCGATCTCGGTGAACCGCACCCTGCCCGCGTACGCCGCGCTGACCGGGCCGACCTTGAACTTGACCTTGCCGAGGTAGGACTCGCCGTCCCGGCCCTCCAGCACCGCGCCGGGCAGGCAGCCCGCGACCCGCTCGACGTCGTTGAGCAGCGCGAACACCGTGTCCGGATCGCCGGGAAGGTCAAGGGTGTTCTCGAGAATCATCGGACAGCGTCCTCTTTCCTGCCGGTTCCGGCGCACCGCTGGGCGGCGGTCGCCTCGATCGCGTCCACAATGGTCTGGTACCCGGTGCAGCGGCACAGGTTCGACGACACCGTCTCCCGGATCTCCTCACGCGTCGGCGACGGCTCCTGCGCGAGGAATCCTTCGGCGAGCATGAGGAATCCGGGCGTGCAGAAGCCGCACTGCAGGCCGTGGTGTTCCGAAAACGCCTGCTGCAGATCGTTCGGTTCTTCAGGCGTGCCAAGGTCTTCGACAGTCCGGATCGCGCAGCCTTCCGCCTGCACGGCGTACATCAGGCAGGCGCGCACCGGTTCGCCGTCGACCAGGATCGTGCACGCCCCGCACACGCCGTGCTCGCAGCCGACGTGCGTGCCGGTGAGGCCCACATTGTGCCGCAACACGTCGAGCAGGGTCCACCGGGGCTCGACGAGGAGTTCGTGCTCCTCGCCGTTGACGGTCAGGACGATCAGCTGTTTGTCGGTCATGCGCCGGTTCCCGCTTTCTCCCGGTCGGCCGCGGCGAGCGCGGCGAGGACGGCTTCGGGGTGGATCGGGGTCTGCTCCAGTTGGACCCCGGTGCGCCAGAGGAGGTCGTTGACCGCGTTCAGCACCGCCGCGGGCGCGCCGATCGTGCCGCCCTCCCCGGCTCCCTTCGCGCCGCTTTCGGTGAAGGCGCAAGGGGTTTCGAGGTGGTCGACGGTGATGTCGGGAATCTCCGCGGCGGTCGGGACGAGGTAGTCGATGAAGCTCGCCGCCGACGGTTCGCCGTTCTCCGCGTAGGTGACCTCCTCGAACAGCGCGCCCGCGATGCCCTGCGCGATGCCGCCGCGCGCCTGCCCGTCGACCACCTTCGGGTTGATCACCACGCCGCAGTCCTCGACACAGGCGTAGCGGAGGATTTTGACCTGGCCAGTGCCCGGATCGGCTTCCACCACGACCGCGTGGGTCGCGTTCGAGAACGTGCCGTCGCCGGGGACGTCGAACGCGGCGGTGGCGGTGAGCGTCGGTTCGGCCTCCTTGGGCAGCAGGTGGCTGCGCAGGTACGCGACGTCGGCGATCTCCTCGAACGAGAGCCGCCGGTGGGGGTCGTCGAGCTGGATCACTCCCCCGTCACCGTCGAGTCCGACGTTCTCGGCCCGGGTGTCCAGCAGGTGCGCCGCGATGACGCAGAGCTGCTCGCCCAGCCGGGTCGCCGCCGTCGCCACCGCGGAGCCGCCGATGGTCACCGAGCGCGAGGCGAAAGTGCCCCAGCCGTAGGAAATCCGCTCGGTGTCGCCTTGGCGCAGCTTGACCTTGGCGAGGTCGACGCCGAGCCGTTCCGCGACGATCTGCGCGAACGTCGTTTCGTGGGACTGCCCGTGGTTGATCGTGCCGCTGGTGACCACGACGGAGCCGGTGAGGTCCATCCGGATCTCGCTCACGTCGAACCCCGGGACGACGGTCATCTTCCGTTTGGCGAACGCCTCGGAGCCGTAGCCGGTGCGCTCGGAAAAGCAGCTGAAGCCGATGCCCAGGTACGGGTTCTGCTCGCGCCGCTCGTACCAGCCCTCGTCGCGGAGGATCTTTTCGCCCAGCTCCAGCGATTCGAGGTAGCTGCCCGGGTCGTAAGTCACCTTGTTGATGCCGGTGTACGGGAACTCGGTGATCACGTTGCGGCGGCGAATCTCCACCGGGTCGAGCCCGAGGCGGCGCGCGGCCAGGTCCATGATCCGCTCCATCACCATGACGTACTGCGGGCGGCTGACCCCGCGATACGGCGCGGTCGGCGCTTTGTTGCTGGTGATCGCCCTCGCCCGCACGCGGTAGGCCGGAACCCGGTACACCGACGGCATTTCCGCCGCCGCCATCAGCGGTTCGATGCCGACGGTGAACGGATAGCACGAGTACGCGCCCATGTCGCACACGATGTCGGACTCCAGCGCGGTCAGCTGGCCTGCTGGAGTGAACGCGGCGCGCGTGCGATACCGCTGCTCGCGCGCGAGGAACCCGGACGCAAGGGCTTCGCTCCGGTCCTCGATCCACTTCACCGGACGCCGCAACAGTTTCGCCGCCGCCGCGACCGCGATTTCCTCCCGCCCGACAACGCATTTCTGCCCGAAGCCACCGCCCATGTCCGGGACCACCACGCGCACCGACCGCTCCGGAATCCGCAGCGAACGCGCCAGCACGGTGCGAACCTGGTGCGGCACCTGGCTGCAGGTCTGGACGAGAAGCTGCTCGTCGCGGTCGTCCCAGGACGCCACCGCGCCCCGCGTCTCCAGCGGCAACGCGTTCTGCCGCCCGCTGCGGGTGACGAGCTCGATCACGCACCCGTCCGCGAACGCTTCGTCCACGCCCGGAGTGTCGAACGAGGTGACGTCCAGCAGCACGTTGCTCGGCGCGTCCTCGTGCACCAACGGCGCGTCCTCGGCGAGCGCGGTCTCCTCGGACACGACGGCGTCGAGGACCTCGTAGCTGACCTGCGCGGCTTCGATGCCGTCCTCGACCGCGTACGGATCCTTCGCGATGACCAGCGCGATCGGCTCGCCGACGAACCGCACCTTGCCGCGCGCGAGAATCGGCATCGTGGTCGGCGTGAACTCCTCGGGCGGACGGTCCAGCAGCGCGACCATGTCGCCGAGCTGCAGGTCTTCCGCCGAATACGCGGCTACGACGCCGTCCACCTCGCGGGTCGCGCTGAGGTCGAGTTCAGTGATCTTGCCGTGCGCGACGGTCGCGCGCACGAACCCGGCGTGGAGCATGCCGTGGAGGTGGATGTCGTCGACGAACCGTCCGCGGCCGGTGACCAGCCGCGGGTCCTCGCGACGGCGCACGGACGCGCCGATCCACTTGCCGCCCCGGCCGTCGAACCGGGGTTCTTCGGGTTTGCTCGCCATCACCGGTCTCCCCTCTCCCACGCCTGGCCCAAACTCCGCGCCACCAACGTCCGCGTCAACGCACGCCGGTAATCCGCGCTGCCCTGCGCGTCTCCCCGCGGATCGATCGCCTCCGCCGCCGCTCGGCCGCACTCAGCGAACAACTCCGGCCCCGGCACTCCGCCCGCCAGGACCTCCTCGGCCGCCGGCACCCGCAACGGCGCAGGCGCGACCCCGCCGAGCACCACCCGGCCGCCTTCCAGCGAACCGTCCGCGCGAGGTTCGAGCGTCACCGCCGCCGCGACCGTCGCGAAATCGCCAGCCCGCCGGGAAAACTCGGTCAACGCGGCCTTCGGAGCCGCCCGGGTGAACCGCACCTCGGTGACGACCTCGTCCGCCTCCACGGCAGTCGCGTAGAAGCCGTAGAACATCTCCCCCGCCGGGATTTCGCGGCGGCCGTTCGGTCCTTCGGCGACGATCACCGCGTCCAGCAGCAGCGCGAGCATGCACCACTCCGCGGTGGCGTCGCCGTGCACAAGGCTGCCGCCGACCGTGCCGCGAGACCGGATCGGCAGGTGCCCGACGTACCGCATCGCCTCCGCCAGCACCGCGAACCCCGGGCCGAGCTCGGCTAGCTCGACCGTGCGGTGCGTCGTCATCGCGCCGATGCGGAGCGTCGAACCGGTCTGGACGATGTCCGTCATCCCCGGCAGGTCGCGGAGCCGCCCGAGGTCGACCAGGTCGCTCGGGCGGGCCAGGCGGAAGCTCATCATCGGCATCAGGCTCTGCCCGCCCGCGATCGCTTTCGGCTCCCGGCCTCGCGCGGCGAGGTCGGAAAGCAGGCCGACGGCGTCGGCGACGTCGTGCGCCCGGTGGTAGGCGAACGCGGCGGGCTTCATGCGATTCCCTTTCTGCTGCCGTTGATCAGACTGCGTCCATTTCGGACTGTTGCGGCGCCGGCGCGGTCTCGCCGTCGATGTGGTCCAGCTCCCGGCCCCGCGTTTCCGGCGCGCAGAAGACCATGAACACCACGGCGCCGACGACGAGCAGGCCGAGCAGCGTGAACGTCAGCGGCAACCCGAGCACCGGCCACAGCACGCTGCCGAACAGCAGCGGCGCGAACCCGGTGACCGCCCGGCTGGACGACGACGCCCAGCCGAAGCCCGAAGCGCGCAGCTCCGTCGGGTACAGCTCGGACACGAAGGCGTACATCACCGGGATGACGATGAGCGAGAACAGCCCGAACGCGCCGATCGCCACCACCGCGGCCCCGGCCGAGCCGAGCACCAGCGAGAAAATCACCAGCGTGACCGCGGCGAGCGGCCCGGCCGCGGCGATCACCCGCTTGCGGCCGATGCGGTCCACCAGCAACACCGCCACCACGACTCCGACGATACCGAGCGCGTTCATCAAAGTGGTCGAAGCGAACGCGGCGATCTCCCCGAAGCCCTGTGCCTTGAGGATCGACGGCATCCAGCTCAGCGCGGCGTAGTACACCAGCATCACGGTGATGAACAACGCCCAGGCGACTCCCGTGACCTTCGGGTTGTACGCCCACACGCGGCGCAACTGATCGACCGCCGCGAACAAGCCGCCGCCGCGCTTGTCCTCCTCGATCGCCGGCGGAATCCGGTACTGCTCCTTCGGCGCGCCGGTGCGCTCGACGAGATCGTCGATGACCAGCCGGGCTTCCGCCTCGCGCCCCTTGCGCACCAGATACAGCGGCGATTCCGGAACCCCGCGCCGCGCCCAGAACAACAGCACCGCGGGCAGGATCATCAGGACCAGCATCCAGCGCCAGTTCCCGGAAACCGGAAGCAGCAACGTCGCCGACGCCCCCGCCAGCGTCGTGCCGACCGGCCACCAACCGTCCATTGCGGACAGTACGCGCCCGCGTTGCTTGCGCGGCGAAAACTCGCTGACAATGGCGTAATCCACCGGAATGCACCCGCCGAGCCCCACCCCGGCAAGGAACCGCAGCAGCAGGAAGACCTCGATATTCGGCGACAACGCCGCGAATACCGAGAAGAACGCGAACAACAGCAACGTAATGCTGAACGCCCGCTTGCGGCCGATCCGGTCTGCGACCGTCCCCCAGGCGACCGCCCCCACCGCCATGCCGATCAGGTTGGCGGTGGCGACAAACCCCCGCTGCGTGGCCGACAGCCCGAATTCCGTGCCCACCAACGGGGTGAGGAATCCGTTCAGCGCCACGTCCCAGGCGTCGAACATGTAGCCGAGCCCGCCGATGAGGAAGATCTTGCCCTGGACGCGCCAGCGCCACGGCAGGTCTTGGACCACCTGGTCTCCGGTACGCATAGCCTTTGCTCCTTTGCGAAGTCTGCGTGTGCCGTTTCGTGCTATCGGGCGAACTGGTAGTGAATGGATTCGTTGTCGGGGTCGCCCAGCGGGGTTCCGTTCCACAGCCAGTCGTAGGACACATCGGACTCGCCGTCGAAGCTCCGCAGCTTTTCGTCGCGCTCGCGCTGCTCCGGACCGTCCGGGAGATGGTAAAAACTCATGTTCCGCAGCGACGCGTCCTGCACCATCCCAGCATGCTTCGCGCGCCGGTGCACATACCGGGTCAGTGCGTTGTCGATCCCCTCGCGGGTCGCCTGCCCCAGCTCCTCCGCGAGAACCGCCCCGTCCTCCATCGCCTGCGACGCCCCTTGCGCCTGGTACGGAAGCATTGCGTGGCAAGCATCCCCGAGCAACGCAACGCGCCCGTCCACCCACACCGGATCGCGGCGCCGTCGGTACATCGCCCAGACCGAGACGTCGTCCTTGGCCTTGGCCAGCATCGTCGGCACGCGATCGTCCCAGTCGGAGTATTCCGCCGCGAGCTGCTCCGCGCTGGCCGGCGCACTCCAGTTTTTCTCGACTTCCTCCGTGCACGGCACGATCGCCACCACGTTCAGGTACTCGCCGCCGCGGATCATGTAGTGGACGAGGTGTTTGTCCGGGCCGTACCAGATCGTGGAGTGATAGCGGTCGACCAGGAACCTCGTCGCCGGATCCGCCGCGATCGAATCTCCCGGGATCAATGCCCGGTACGCCATCTCGCCGGAGAACGCGAGGGTGTCGTCGAATCCGGCCAGATCCCTTACCGCGGACCGGATCCCGTCCGCGCCTACGACGACGTCGCCTTCGAACCGCCGCCCGTCCTCGGTGATCACGGCGGGCCGCTCCGGGTTGCCGCGATCAAGGTCGACCACCTTCGCCGCAGTCGCCACCTTCACGACCGGCCCCGCCCCGTCGGGGTCGATGCACGCCCGCAGGAGAACGGAATGCAGATCCGCCCGGTGGTAATGCCAATACGGTGCCCCGTATTGCTCGACGACCCGCTGGCCGAGCGGGAGCTGCGCGATGATGCTGCCGTCGGCCCAGCGTCGCCGGACCTGGTCCTGCGGCTCGCACCTGACCCGCTGAAGCTCTGCCCTCAACCCCAGTCCGATCAGGATCCGGCTGGCGTTGGGCGCCGTCTGGATCCCGGCCCCGATCTCGCCCAGTTGCGGCGCGGCCTCGACCACGGTGACCCGCAACCCGCGCTGCCGCAACGACAAGGCGGCACACAGCCCGCCCAAGCCGCCGCCGGCGACCACTACCTCGAACGACTGACTCGCCGCCACCTGCTGACCTCCTACCGCTTAGCCGCTTCCGGCAGATGCTCGCCTGGATGCGGTTAATCCGAACACGGATTATCCGAACACGCAATAGTCGGCGGGGGAGTTTTGTGGAGGTGGGGTGTTTTGGGCGCGGTGGGTGGTGGGGTGGTTACCGAGTGAGGTGAGGCAAGGGAGTGCGGGCTGCGGCTTGAGGTGGCGTTGGGTGGGTGGGTTCGGTTGAGCTGCTACAGCTGGGGAGGCTGGGGTTGAGGTGCCGCCGCTGAAGCGTCCCCGGCTGGACTGGTGGCGCAGGAATGTTCCGACTGGACTAGTACTGCGGGACTGTTCCGGCCGGACTAGTACTGCGGGGCTGCTCCGGCTGGGCTGGTACTGCGGGACTGCTCCGGCCGGACTAGTTCTGCGGGGCCGTTCCGGCCGGGCTGGTACTGCGGGGCTGTTCCGGCTGGATTAGCGCTGCGGGACTGGTGCTGCGGGATCGTTCCGGCCGGACTGGTCCCGTGGGACTGTTCCGACTGAACTGATACCGCAGCACTGTTCCAGCCGGACTGACGCCGCAGGAACGTTCCAGCCCGACTGGCATTGCTGGCCTGTCCCGAACGGATTGGCCCTACGCGGCGAGGCTTTCCGTGAGGGTTCCCCTCACGAAACCGCGGCGTGGTGGGGCCCCGCACCCCGAAGCTTGATTGTGCTGACGGGAGGCTTCGTATCGGGGTGCAGGGCGGGGGCTGGGTGCCTCGATTGTCGGGTGCGCGGGTGGCTGCTGGGCGGGTGGTCTGTGAATGGCTCCTTGAAGGAATCAGATTCCTTCAAGGAGCCCTTCACGGACTTGGGCGGGTCGTGAGGGGAACCCTCACGGAATCAGAGTTCCTGAAGGTTCCCCTCACGAACTGCGGCGGCGGCGGCGGCGGCGGCGGCGGCGGCGGCGGCGGCCAAGCGAGTCAGATCTCCGGCCGCTCGGCAACCGCTTCCCACAACGCACCCAGTTCGTTCAACATCCCCGCGATCTCCGCCCGCCGCTCTTCCGGGCAGTCCGCGAGCAACGCCTGATCCAGCTTCCGCGTCCGCCGAGTCACCTCGCGGAACGCGGCCGCCCCGTCCTCCGTCAGCGTCAGCACCTTCGCCCGAGCATCGTGCGGTGCGGGGCCCCGAGCGATCAGCCCCCGGTTCTCCAACCTCCGACAAACGTCAGCCATCGTCGAAGTGTCCAGCGCCACGGCCTTGGCCAACGCGGTCTGATCAAACCCCGGATAAGCCCGCACGGCCGACAGCACCGCGAACTGCGGCCCGGTCAACACCGAATCGACATGCCGATTCCAAGCCGCCAAATACGCCTGGTACAGCCGGCGAGCCCCATATCCAGGCGCCGCGGCAAGATCCGTCGGCACCTCCAGGCTGACCCGACGCCCCGCCCGGGAGCCGCCTTTCGCTGACCCACCCACTGCTGTCGACATCCCTCGACCTTAACTACGCACCCGCGCCCCGGCAGACCCGTCCGGCCCGCCGAAAGCCTGTCCCCGCATCCCTGCCCGGCCATAATAGTACGTCCCCGGACAAAGTGCGGCTCAGGCACGCGCCGCTCAGGCAACACTGGTCGGTTTTTGCTGATTCCGGTCAAACAGGGCGGCCCCGCCCATCAGGAAGAGCTGTGCGACGACCCGATCGAACCGTCGCTGCTTCCATGCGGTGGCCAACAGTCCGCGGTGCGCCGCGAGGTGGTCGGCCAGTACGTCGTGGCCAAGATTATGCGCACGCCCGAAGTGCCGGTAGGCCGCACGGTAATCCCGCACCGCCAGCGCGGCCCGACCCTGGTCCATTTCGCCTTTGTACTCAGCGTCTGCCATCATCCCTCCCTCTCCCCTTGCAGCATAGGCAAAACACAGGCGGAGTCGCGCAGCACGCGACCGAGCCAAACACTCTGATTCGCGCCCAGACAGGCGATTCGCGCGAAATCGCGCTCAGGAACGAATGAATGCCCCGCGACTGAACAACTTCGCCCCGAGAATCGCATCTCTCCCGTCAATCCGGCCACCGCCGCCGGATCGACGAGTCGATGGCCAAGGCGATGCTCGCAATCCTCGCCGCGGGAGGACTCGAAGCCGCCCGGATTGAGTCCTGCGACCTCCTGGTGACCCAGCGCCTGGCCGTATCGCCGTGGCAAGCCCGCCGCACCGCCGAGTTCGAGACGCGGTACGAGAAGATGCTGGCAGCCTGGAACGCCCGGAACGCGGAGAATTGCCCGAAGCCCGACTGCGACACACACCAAACCCCGTAGCCCCAACGGATCAAGGCCGAGTAGCCGCCGCGACGAACAACGGAACCGCCATGAACAACCGACCGTCCCGGGCGCGGGCGGCCTGTTCGGCGATCCACGCGTCAGCGCGTTCGCGGTCGATCGCTCCGGCCGCGCGAGCCGCTTCGGCGAGGCCGGTCGCCATCGGCAGCATCGTGGCCTCGGTGAAGACCGCCGTCGGCACCTCGACCGAAACGTCAATGAATCCGTTGTCCAGCAGCAGAGTCCGATAGGAGCGGGCGACCGAGGGGTTCGTCACCAGGGCCGCGCGAGCGTGGACGATCGTGCGCGTCAGCGCTGGGTCGTCGGAGTCGATCACGACGGTGTCCCAGTCCTGGCCCGCCAGCACGATCCGTCCGCCCGGTGCCAGCACGCGACGAGCCTCGGCGAAGGCTGCCGCCAGATCGCGAACGTCGTGGAACACCTTGTCCGCGCGATATCCGGCCACGGCACCATCCGCGAGCGGCAGCGCTTCCGCGGTTCCCGCCTGGAAGTCCAGCTGGGGCCAGCGCTGTCGAGCGGCCTCGAGCATCCCCGGGTCGGGGTCGACGCCAACCGCCTTTGCCCCGCG
Source organism: Amycolatopsis halotolerans (assembly GCF_042647905.1). Lineage (NCBI taxonomy): Bacteria > Bacillati > Actinomycetota > Actinomycetes > Pseudonocardiales > Pseudonocardiaceae > Amycolatopsis > Amycolatopsis halotolerans. The sequence goes on along the minus strand of NZ_JBHRWI010000061.1, from coordinate 66,613 downwards.
TACGGCGAGCTCGGCGACGGCCCGGCCGGAGCCGCAGCCGACGTCCGCTACCGCCTGTCCGGGGTCGAGGCGAAGCAGGTCATAGGTACGTGCGCGCAGGCTGGCCGCGCCGGGCAGCGCGTCGGCGGCGTCGAGCAGGCGGATGAGGGTCTCGGTGGACATGTCCGCCATGCTGCGACTTAATGACGACATGAAGTCAAGCGAGCTGACCATCGGAGCGGCAGCCGAGCGCTTCGGCCTGGCGACGCACGTCCTGCGGCACTGGGAATCGGTCGGCGTGCTGGCCCCGGCGCGCGTCACCGGCTCCCGTCGCCGCTACGGTGAGGACGACCTCCGCCGGATCGCGGTGATCCTGCGGGCCAAAGAAGCCGGTTTCAGCTTGGAAGACATCGGCGCGCTGCTCACCGCGCGCGAACCCGGGCAGCGCACACACCTCCTGCGCCGCCGCCGGACCGAACTGGCGGCCCGGATCGCCGCAGCCCAAGCGTCGCTCGACCTGGTCGACTGCGCCCTCGGCTGCGACCATGACGATCTCGCGTCGTGCCCGCATTTCCAGGCAGTCGTCGAAAGGCGCGGTTCAGCCTGAGCCACGCACAAGCACCCCCTGCAGACCGGGCGTGCTCTGCGGGAAATGCGGGCGCACCTCATCACCACTCCGGCCGCGAACTCCCCAGCCGAGGCGTCGTCCCAGCCCAGCCAAGTGGGGTCTCGCTCATCTGGATCACCGGACCAAGGCTCTTGAGATCCCCATAGCTCGTGTCCTCATCCGAAACCGCGTACCGCTCGAATTCCGCCGGCGAAAGACGGCCCGGAGCATCTGCGTAATCCGTCAGCAAACCCTGTCGCTGCAACAACATCGACGACTGGCACAGCGAAACCTGCACATGATACGAACCGCCCTCCCGGGCCCGCCGGGCCAGTGCCAGCATCGCGCCGTAACTGCCGAGGAAGCCGGTCAGGAAGTCGCACAGGTACACCGGAGTCAACTGTGGACGGTCGCTGCCCTGAACAACGCAAGCACCGGTCACGGCTTGGGCGACCTGGTCCCATCCGGCTCGCATCCCGAACGGGCCGCCGGAGCCGAAGCAGTTCACGGTCACATAAACGATTCCTGGGCGCAGTGCAGCAAGATCCTCCGGTCCGAAGCCGTGGGCCGACATCCGGCCTGGGCGGTAGCCTTCGACGAACACGTCCGCGGTGCTGGCCAAAGACCGCAATCGGGCAGCATCGTCCACTGTGGAGTAATCGAGGTACGTGCTGCGCTTGCCGTGGCTGGTATCCCGGACGAACGGCGCGACTTGGGGCAAGTGCGGAGCGGTCACCATCAGCACGTTCGCGCCGTGTTCGGCCAGGCTCAGCGCCGCGGTGGGGCCCGCCAGAATCCGGGTCAGGTCCAGGACTCGGACGTCAGAAAGAGGGGAAGCCCCGCCGTCAGGCAGCGGAGAAGGGGCGCTGTCGGCGATTTTGGTGATCTCGACAACGGGACGTGAGGCCAGGTAGGAGCCGTGCGGGTGCGCTAGCCACTCGTCCGGCGTCCGGACCACTCCCCCGCACGCGCCGGCGGCGGCGATGGCGTCCTCGAGATCGTCGGCCTTCCACTTGGCGACTGCGGCGGCGACGGAGGACGGCGTCGGCTCGCAGCCGAGGACGTCCAGGACCCGGCGTTCCAGGTGCGGCAGGTTGAAGTGCGGCAGAAACCAGCGTCCGTCGGCGGTCGGCCAGGGCTGGGTGAGCGCGACCATGTGCTCGACGGCGGGCGAAAGCGGCGCGGGACGGTATTCGCCGTCCGCGGCACGGATGAGCGTCATGTCTTCGCCGCCGAGAGCGGTGGCCGCGGCGGCGCGGACGTCAACGCCGATCTTCTGCCGACGTCCGGTGCGCAGTTCCCACAGATCGTTCGCGGCGACCGCGCGGGCGGCGAGTGCGTCGGCGAGGGTTTCGCCGATCCGGAACGGCGACGCGAAAAGCGGGTCCGCGCCGGTGATCGTGACCTCGTCGGCTGCCGGGCGCGGGCGGTCGCGCAAGGTCATCAGTTCGTCGAAGGCGGGCATCTTCTTTCCTTTCAGGCCGAAGCGACGTCGACCACGATGCGGCCGGTACCGGCACCGGCCAGGAGCGAAGCGGCGGCGTCCTTGGCCGCTGCGAGCGGGACAACGCGCGTCACGGAGTCCAGGAGCGCCGGGTCGAGAAGTGGGGCCAGGCGCTGCCAGGCGGCCACGCGGCGGAGCCGCGGCGTGCGGACGGAGTCGATTCCGAGCAGGGAGACGCCGCGCAGGATGAACGGCAGGACGTTGCCGGGATACTCGGCTCCTCCGGCGAGTCCGCAGGTCGTCGCGACGCCCGAATGCTGCAGACCCGCCAGCGCACCGGCGAGGACCGGGCCGCCGACCGCGTCGACCACGCCTGCCCAGCGCTGTTTGCCCAGCGGCTTGCCGGAAGACGTGAGTTCGGCGCGGTCGACGACCTGTGCGGCACCTAGCGCGGTGAGCTGCCCCGAGAGTTCGGAAGGACGGCCGGTCGCGGCGATGACCTCGTATCGAGCAGCCGCCAGGAGCGCTACCGCGATCGAGCCGACGCCACCGCCCGCTCCGGTGACCAGGATCGGGCCGGTTTCCGGGGCCAGGCCGTGGCGTTCCAGAGCGAGCAGGCTGAGGGCCGCGGTGAATCCGGCGGTGCCGACAGCCGCCGCGCGGAGCGAGCCGAGTTCCGAGGGGACACGGACGAGGTCGTCGCCGTTGACCGCGGCGAGGCCAGCCAGACCGCCGTGCAGGTCTTCGCCGAGACCCGCCCCGTTCAACGTGACCAGGTCGCCCGGCCGCCAGCGAGGATGCCGGGACGCGAGCACCTCGCCGGTCAGGTCGATCCCGGCGATCAACGGGTGCCGCCGGATCACGCCGGGGCGGCCGTGCAGTGCGAGCGCGTCTTTGTAGTTGATGCTGGAATACCGCACGCGAACGGCGGTGTCGAGGTCGTCCAGCATCGCCGGGTCGAGCCGGTCGAGCGTCGCGCCGGTGGTGTCGCGGGCGATCCAGCCGCGGAAGGCGGTCATCTCCTGGTCCATGCTTCCCACGCTAGAAATCCGGAACCTGGCAGGGAAATGCCTGTCACAGCGACGCCATGCGCGGCGGGCATAGCTGGGTAGGCTGCCGGGCATGGAGGTCGAACTGCGGCATCTGCGCGCGTTCGTGACGGTCGCGACGTGCGGCACGTTCACGGCCGCGAGCCGCGAACTGCTGATCACCCAGCCGGCGCTCACGCGCACGATCCAGCAGCTCGAGGAGTCGGTCGGAACGCGCCTGCTGGAGCGCACGCCGCACGGCGTCGAACCGACCGAGGCAGGCGGCGATCTGCTTGGCCGGCTTCGCGTCGTGCTGCGCGATCTCGACACCGCACTCGCCGCGGCGGGCGGAAATGCCGGGCTGCGGATCGGGTTCCAGTGGGCGCTGCCGGATCCGTGGGCGAGCGATCTGCTGTCCGCCTTCGAAACCGCGACCGGCGCGACCGCCAGCCTCCTGCGCCGCGACGACATCGTGGCCGCGCTGCATTCCGGCGACGTCGACGCGGCGTTGGTGCGCGGGGACGTCGACGCGTCCGGGATCAGCGGAACCCTGCTGTTCGAGGAAGACCGGCTGGCCGCCGTCGCCGCGAGTTCGGAACTGGCGGCGCGTACGGAATTGGACTGGGCGGAGCTGGCCGCGCATCCGGTGGTCGTGAACACGGTCAGCGGCGCGACCAGCCCGCTCGACTGGCCGCCGGAAACCCGGCCCGCGCAGGTGATCCAGTGCGGCAGCTACGACGAATGGCTCACGATCATCGCGTCCGGCCGGGCCGTCGGGTCGACCACCACGTCCGCCGCCGAGGCGCACACTCACGCGCGCGTCACGCACCTCCCGCTGCGGAACGCACCACGCGTGGCGCTGCGGCTGCTGTGGCCGACGCGCCGGTCAAGCGATCCGTTGCTGCGCCGGTTCAGCGAATTGGCGCATTCCGTTCAGCGAGCGTCGTAGTCCGCACGGGCCTTTTCGATCTTCGCCAAATGCTCGACGCTCCATTCCAGCAACGGGGCGGTCGCTTCCCGCAGGGTCCGGCCCATGGCGGTCAGCTCGTAGGAAACGTGCGGCGGCATGACATTGTGGACAGTCCGGGTGAGGATCCCGTCGCGTTCCAGATCCCGCAGCGTGACGGTGAGCATCCGCTGGCTGATCCCCTCGATTTCCCTTTTGAGCTCAGTGAACCGGCGCGGCCCGTCGCGCAGCATGCGGACGATCAGCAACGCCCACTTGTCCCCCACGATCTCCAGGACCACTCGGGTCCGGCACACGTGGTCGGCCATGGTTACCTCCGGAGAACCGGGGCACTAATTAGTGCCTTATTGCCCGCTGCCGCGCGGACGATCACGCTGGTTATCGAACAGTACCGGGTTACTTCCGGTAACCGCTAATCTCGTGAACGAGGATCTGACGATGACGACGTTTCTGCTGGTCCACGGCGCTTGGCACAGCGGCCGGGCGTGGGACCGGGTGGTCCCGCTGCTGGAATCGGCCGGGCACCGGGTGCTCGCGCCGTCGCTGACCGGCTACGGCGACAAGAAACACCTGCTCAGCCCGGAAATCGGGCTCGACACCCATGTCCAGGACATCGTCGACCTGCTCCGCGCCGAGCAAGACGTGGTCCTGGTCGGCCACAGCTACGCCGGGCTGGTCATCTCCTCAGCCGCCAACGAGATGCCGGACCGGGTCGCCGAACTGGTCTACCTCGACGCGATGGTCCCGGAGGACGGCGAAACCGCGGTTGACGTCCAGCCCATCAGCCAACGCCTCATCGACCTCGCCGCACAACACGGCGACGGCTGGCGCGTCCCGCCGCTGCCGGAACAGCCCGCGCCGTTCGGCCTGTTCGGCGTCACCGACCCAGCCGACGTCGCCTGGCTGCGCGAAATGCTCTCCGACCAGCCGGTCCGCTGCCTGCAACAACCAGCGCGGCTCGACAACCCGGCCGCACGCGCGATCCCGCGAACGCACATCCGCTGCGTCGGCGCGACCCCGGAAGGCATCACCCGCCGCCCGGTCCCGGCGATCCAGCCCAACGGAACGCCGTCGCAGGTGTGGGAGCTGCCGACCGGGCACGACTGCATGATCACGATGCCGGTCGAGTTGAGCGAATTGCTGCTGAAACTCGCCTAGCCCAGCCGCTCCGGCTCGGTGCACACCTGCGGCAGAAGTCCGTGAGGGGAACTTGAGGGAATCAGAGTCCTTCAGGGTTCCCCTCACGAACGGCGCCTGAAGTGCCCACTGAGCAATGTTGCCCAGTGGGCATGCTTATGGCTACCTTGGGAGCAACACTCCTGGGGGAAGGACGTCCAGCCATGCCGAGAACCACCGCGCCGGAGGAAAGCAGCCCGTTCACCCGGCGCGTCAAGATCGGCATCGCCGGTGCCCTGTCCGGCATGGCGCTGGGCATGCTGGACAGCTACATCGTGGCCACCGCGCTGCCCAGCATCGCCAGGGATCTCGGCGGACCGGGGTCGATGACCTGGATCATCACCGCCTACGCGCTGGCGATCGCGGCGTCCACCCAGGTCTGGGGCAAGCTGAGCGACCAGCTCGACCGCAAGACCGTGTTCCTGCTGTCGGTGGCGGTCTTCCTGACCGGGTCGATGCTGTGCGGGCTATCGCCGGCCATGGGCGCCCTGATCGGTTTCCGTGCCCTGCAAGGCATCGGGGCCGGCGGGCTGCTCGTCGGGGCGATGGCGATGGTCCAGGTTCTGGTGCCGCCCAGGGAATCCACGCGCATCTCGAGCTGGACCGGACTGCTGCTGGGCCTGTCCCTCGTCGGCGGCCCGCTGGTCGGCGGCTTCCTCACCGACGCGCTCGGCTGGCGCTGGATTTTCTACGTCAACGTGCCGTTCGGGCTGCTCTGCATCGTCGGGACGATCATCGGGGTCCAGGTGCCTGCCAAGAGCGGAAAAGCGCGCATCGATTACGGCGGAACGGTTTTGCTGGTCGCCGCGGTCGTCAGCCTCACCCTGGCCACCAGCTGGGCAGGCACGCGCTACGCCTGGAGTTCGCCGACGATCCTCGGATTGTGCGCGGTGGCCGTTGCCGCGCTGACGGCGTTCGTCTTCGCGGAACGCCGCTGCCCCGAGCCGCTCGTCCCGTTCCGGATGTTCCGCACCCGCAATTTCGCTCTCGCGCAGGCGCTCGGCTTCGCCTTCAACGTCACCATGGTCGCGACAGTCACTTTCCTCCCGCTGTACTTCCAGAACGCTCGGGGTGTGCCGCCGTCGCTCAGCGGGTTGCTGCTGATTCCGATGACCGCCGGGATGGTCGCGGTGATGAACGGGAGCTCGAAGTACATCCGCCGCACCGGCCGGTTCCGGATCCTGCCGATCCTCGGCAGCGGGTGCGTCGCCGTCGGCACGGCCGGGATCTGTTTCCTCGGGCCGGACACTGAACCACTGCTCGCGTCGCTGGTCGGGCTGCCGCTCGGGGCCGGGCTCGGCTGCCTGATCCAGAACACGATCCTGATCATCCGGATGAGCGTCGAACCTCGCGACCTCGGCGCGGCGCTGGGCATGGGCTCGCTGACCCGGACGCTCGGCAGCGGCATCGGCGCGGCCCTGTTCGGCTCGCTGTACACCGGCGCGCTGGCCAGCGGCGGAGCCGGATCAGCCGGGGTGACCGACGGGCTGCACGCGGTTGCCGCTGCGACCCTTGTCGTCGCGTTGCTCGCGCTGGTGGCGGCGTGCTTCGTCCGAGAGGTGCCGCTCACCGACCGCTCGTCGCGCTGACATCCATTGTGGACAATCTAGATCGTCGGCAGAGCCCGCTCCAGCAACACCTCAGCCGCCGCTCGTGCGTGACGGCCATAGCCCGGATCCCCCAGAACCATCGCCCGGCTAGCCGCTCCGTCGGCCAGCGTGACCAGTTGCTCGGCGAGCGCAGCAGGGTCGGCGGCCCCCAGCTCCGCGACCAGATCCGTGACCAGTCGGAGCATCAGCAGTTTCTGCTCCCGCACATAGGCGTGCACCGCACTGGACGGGTCGGGATACTCCGCCGCCGCGTCCACGAACAGGCAGCCGCGCACCGGCTCGGACTTCGGCAGGTCGAACATCGCCAGAAGCCGTTGCCGCGGCGGGAGATCCGCGCGGGTGAGCACGTCGTGCAGGGTGTCGCCGGAGCGGACGAGGTCCCGCAGGTACGCGACGACCAGCTCGTCCTTGACCGGGAAATGCAGGTACAGCGTCCGTTTCGACACCGGAGCCGCGGCGGCGACCTGCTCCATCGTCGTGCCGGTGATGCCGTGGCGGGCGAACAGGTCCGCGGCGGCGGCCAGCACGCGCTCGCGTCCGCCGCGACCGGCCCGGCGGGCCTTCTCCTCGACCATGCGGCCAAGTGTACAGAAACGTTTACTTAAGCCGCCGCAGCCTGCTACCGTACTTAGGTATACGAGATCGTTTACCTAAGGAGTGCTCCCGATGCCCGCCACCGAACTCGCCGACGCCGCCGCGACCCTGATCCGCGGGCGGCGCGCGACCCGGTCGTTCCGGTCCGATCCCGTTCCGGACAGCACCCTCCGCGAGATCTTCGACCTCGCCGCGGCGGCTCCGTCCAATTCCAACGCCCAGCCGTGGCAGGTGGAGGTCGTCAGCGGAGCGAAGCGGGACCAGCTCGCCGACGCACTGGTCGACGCGCACAAGGAAGGCCGCCGGTCGGTCGATTTCCCCTACAGCGAAGCGATTTACGAAACGGTCCACCAAGAGCGCCGGGCCGCAGCGGGCGGTGCGTTGTACGGCGCGCTGCAGATCGGCTTCGACGACCACACAGCGCGTGCCGCCTACGACGCCGAAAGTCTGCGCTTCTACGGGGCCCCGCACGTCGCGCTGCTGTTCGCGCCGGACACCGCCGAAGCCCGGCTCGCGGCGGACGTCGGGATGTACGGCCAGACCCTGCTGCTGGCCATGCAGGCGCACGGGGTTTCCAGCTGCCCGCAAGGATTGCTGAGCTTCTACGCGGACGCGGTCCGGGAAACGCTCGGCCTCGACGGCGGGAAACTGCTGTTCGGGATCTCGTTCGGGTACGCCGATCGCGCCGCACCGGTCAACCGGTTCGCGGTCGGGCGGGCACCGCTCGCCGAGACCACGCGGTTCCACGGCTGAGCTTCAAGCGCGCTGTCCGGAAAGGACCGGCGTTCCGGCCCAGGAGGTTCCGATAGACGTGCTGGCCTTCGGTACCGGGGAAGAATTCCGCCTCGCCGCCCCTGCCGACGGCCGCTGCGGCACGACGACTCAGCAGAAACCGACGAACCGCCCCGTCAGCGGGACGACTCGCACGCCTCCCGCGCCGGCACCCCGCAGCCGAGCCGGGCCCAGACCGTCTTGCCGCCGGAATGCTCGTGCACTCCCCAGTCGTCGGCGAGCCGGTCGACGAGCAGCATTCCCCGTCCGCGCGCCCGTTCGAAGTCCGGCGGGCGGACCCGCGGGCGGCCGGGTTCCGGGTCGTCCACTTCGATCACCACGACGCACGGCCGGGCCAGCACGGTCAATCGCGCATAGGACGGCCCCGAGGTGTGCTCGTAGGCGTTGGAGGCGAGTTCCTCGATCACCATCAGGACGTCCGCGAGGTGATCCGGCGACAGGTGCCCGAGCGACTTGCCCGCCCAGGCGCGCACGCGCGGCAGCGCCGAGACGCCGGTGCCGCGCAGGTCCAGCACCCAGGGCTCGTCGTCCGGGCCGGTCAACGCCGGTCCCTCTTCCGCTGGCCGGGACAAAGAGCCCCCTCTCCCGCCGGCGGCGCGACGGGGCGCGAGGACCTGCCCGTGCCGGAAAACGCCGCCGCGTTTCGCCGCTCCTCGCCGCAGCCGCTTGACCTCACGTGGGGAAGTCCTCTTTTCATCATCGACTTCGCCGGTGCCCAATCGGGCGTACCCGGACAGGGCCGACTTCACACCTGCCGCCGCACATCTCTGGACCTCGGCGCCGGTTCCGTTACTGTCGCTGCATGCCGCTTCACGCGCCGGAGCCCGAATCGCGCACTCGCCTCGCCGAAATCCTCGGCGCCGGGGCGAACGACGCCGACCTCGGCGAGGAGCTCACGAAGATTCTCGCCCGGGCTTGCACCGTCCTCGACGTCGACACCGCGACCGTGCTGCGGCACGAGTCCCGGTGGGCGCGCCTCGTCGCCGTGGCGGCCGCCGGGCTCGAGGAGGAGGTCTACCAGGGGGTCCAGGTGCCGGTCGGCGCGGGGTTCGCCGGAGCCGTCGCCGCGCGCCGGGAACCGGTCGTCATCGACCAGGTCGACAAGACCACGGTGCTCAACGCGCTGCTGTCCGAACGCGGGCTGCACACCATGCTCGGCGTGCCGATGCTCGCGGGCACGGAACTGGTCGGCGTGCTGCACATCGGAGCCGTGCGGGAGCGCCGGTTCACCACGACCGACATCGAAACGTTGCGGCTTCTCGCCGACCGGCTGGCCGCTGTGCTGCAGGCGGAAATCGTGCACCAGAACCAGGCCGCGACCATCGCCCTGCAGCGCAGCCTGCTGCCGGGCGTCCTGCCCGTCATCGACGGCCTGCGCCTGGCCGCCCGCTACGTGCCGGGCGCGGAGGCCGGGCTCGGCGGCGACTGGTACGACATCTTCCGGCTGCCCGGTGACCAGACGGGCATCGTGATGGGCGATGTGTCCGGGCACGGCCTCGAAGCCGCGGTCATCATGGGACGGCTCCGCAGTGCGCTGCGCGCGTACGCGCTCGACTGCGACGATCCCGCCGAAGTCCTCGCCAAACTCGACCGCAAGGCCAACCACTTCGAGCACGGTGTGATGGCGACGGTCGCGTACGGCATTCTCAGACCCGGTCACAAAAGCATGGCGCTGTCGCTCGCCGGGCACCTGCCGCCGGTCGTGGCGTCGCCGGGCAAACCGGCCGAACTCGTCGCCGCTCCGCCGGATCCGCCCGTCGGCCTGACCGTCGGAGCCACTGTCAAGCGGCGCACCACCGTCGTCGCACTGCCGCCGGGAGCCGTCGCCGTCTTCTACACCGACGGGCTCGTCGAACGGCGCGACCGGCTCGTCGACACCGGCATGGACCAGCTCGCCGAACTGGTCCGGCCGGAGGACCCGGAACGCGCCTGCGCCCGGATCATGGCCGCCATGGTGGGATCCCGGCCCCCGCAGGACGACGTCGCACTCGTCGTGCTCCACCGCGCCGAAGGGGCCGGAACGCCCTGATCACTTCGCGGCCAGCGCCTCTTCGAGCGTGCGGTACAGCGGCAGGCTCTGCTCCAGCCCGGTCAGCTGGATCGGCCGCAGGGTCGCCCGGCCGGACGCCACGATCCGCACCTCGGTGCCCGCCGGAGCCTCCCGGCACGCGGCCAGCAGCACGGTCAGCCCGGCCGAGGCGAGGAAATCGACCTCTGTCAGGTCCAGCACCAGCACCGGGGGCCGCCCGGTGACGGTTTCGGCGACCGCGGCCGTCAATTTCGGGGCGGTCCCGAGGTCCAGGTCCCCGCTCAGCGCCAGCACCGCCGCGGGAGCGCGGTCGGCCCGGTCGATCGACAGCGAACCCGGCGGGTCGATCACCGGGTCGGTCAGCTCACTCATCGCTCTTTCCCTCCTCAGGAAGCCCGGCACGCTCGCGTCCGGGCAGGAAAAGTACGCGGCTGGCTGCTCAACCGCGAGTAGCATGCCTTACGACGACGGCCACGCACGAATGCCGTCGCGGGAAATGATCTCGGATCACCGGGGAACCGGCATCGCGGGGGCGCCCGGGATGCGATGTTCGGCTCATTGCGGGCGGGCGCGGTCCGTGGTCTCGCGACGGCGCGGCGGGCCGGTGTGCTCGCCAGCCTGATCCGCCGACGGGACGTCCGATTCCGCTGATTCCGGAGGGTTGCGACACTGCTTCGCCAACCTCCCCGACCCACTCGCCAGCGCGCCATGCCGCGATCCGCGAGGAGCGCGTCCGCCCTCCGACGACGACGGCGCGCCCGGCCCGGCTCAGTGCGCACGTCCGCGCCGCTGCCCGGCCGCGTTCTCGCGCAACCGGTCCGTGTGTTCGCCGACTTCGCCGACCCGGTCCGCCAGCGCGGCGTGCCGCGACGCGAGGTGCGCGCGGACGTTCGCCAGCGGCAGCAGCAGGTTCGCGACATCGTCCTCTCCCAGCGCGACGCCGAGCCGGTCGGCGCTTTCCTGTCCCGCGGGGTCCAAATCCGGCGCGGAGCTGACCTCCGCGGCGAGGCGCCGCAGCACCGCCGCGTTGCGCCGCGCCCAGTCCGCGACCGCCCGGTCTCCCGCGCGGCGGTCGCGTTCGGCGTGCACGCGGGCTTCGCCGGTGGTCTCCCCGGTCGCCGACGGCCGAAGCCGCAGGTACCGGCGTTCGGCGGCCTGCCTGCTGGCCACGCCCAGCGCCGGGGCCAGCGCGGCCCAGCTCGCGCCCGACTCCCGCGCGGCCGCGATCAGTTCCGGCTCCCACTCGGCGAGCTGGTCGCGCAGCGCCCGCAACGCGGACAGCGCGGCCAGGGACCGTTCGGCAGGCGCGCCGCCGTCCCGGGCGGCCAGCACCGCTTCGCGAACACCTTCGACCAGCAGAGCGGGGTCCACCTCCGCCATCGCGTCATCCTCTCGACGACTAGGCAGTTGTCATCGTTTCGACGACATGATAGAAGAAGAGAGCGTCCCTGTCGAACGGCGGAGACGGATCCGGACGACCGGCCGGTCCCGCGGGCCGATTCGCCGCGTCCTCCAGGTTTCCCGGGCCCCTTCACCGGGAATCAGGTCCGGACCGCCCGCCAAGGCGCGTTCCGGCCGCCGGCCGGAGAACCCCACGCGGTCCCTCGCGCGGAGCAGGCCGACCCTGCTCCGCGCCAGCCCTTCGCGCGAGAAAGGCGTTGTCCCCCGTGTCCCTGCCGCTGCACACCGCCCAGACCGGCCCGTCGCACCCCGCACTGGTGCGATTGTGGAGCTACCTCGCCGACGTCACCGGCACACTGGGCATCGGCCTCGAGTCCTGCACCGTCGACCACGACACCCCGGTGTCGGCCTACGTCGCCCTCGACGGCCGTCTGCCCGCCTACCCCGACCGCGACGTCGCCCTGCTGTGGGACGAAATCCACGGCTGGGCCGCCGCCGTCGAAACGCATTCCGGCGAGGACCTCATCGTCATCCGCTACCTTGGCGGGCCTTCGGTGGCCCCGCCCGCGTCCCGCGTCGCCGAGTTCGCGGCCGCGGTGCGCGACGACGACCACCGGATCGGCTGCCTCGCGCCGCCCGAACTCCGGACCTTGGGCGCCCCGGCCGATCTCGACGCCGTCCTCAGCGAAGCGGTGTGACCGGCACGCCGGCCACGGTCCGTGGCACTCCACTGTGGACTCCCGAGTTTCGCGGCGCCGCGGAACGGGCAGTCAAGACCATGACCGAGTTCGAAGCCGAGCGGCGGATGCCCGCGACGGCGGAACAGGTGTATGCCGTCGCCGCCGCACACCTGGACGAATGGCTGCCGGGGCCGGTCGCCGCGCCCCCGGCCGGGCACGGCGACCGGCTCCGGCTCGCATGGGGCGGCGGCCGGCTCCAGGTCGTGCCCGGCGCGGCGGGAACGAGCCACGCGACCCTGCACCTGTCGGTTCCGGCCGGTCAGCGCGGCGACGACCTGCCCGCGCGCCTTCGCGACTCCCTCGACCGGCTCGCCGTTTTGTCCGGCTCGCCCGGCTGAACCCATCCATAGGTCCACAATGGACCGTGACCGTTTCGTTTTCCGTCGCATGGAACAGGAACGGCACACCGCGAGGCGGATCGGATACTCTGCGCCCAGGAGTTGATGGTCCCATGCTGGTGCGGAAGGAAATTCTGCCGGGGCCTCGCCGAAACAGCACGGAACGGAACCGGCTCGCGATCGACTGCGTCGTCGACAGCCTGCTGCGATGTCTTCCTCTGGCCGAGCAATCCCGGCTGGGCATCGTCGTGCCGAGCCGGGGCCGCACGTGCGACCGGGAGGCCCTTCTGATGGAGATCTCGTTGCGTACCAGGCGTTCCCCGCACGCGGCGGGGTGCCTGGTCCGCGCGGTCTACTCGGCACTCGGGCAAACCTCGCCGGAACTCGCGTCCCGGGTGCGCGCGGGGGTGAGCCCGGACGTGCTGCTCCTGCTGGGCGGGACGCGGCAGCCGTGCACGTGGTCGAGGGAAACGCCGCCACGCCGCGACGGCGGGTGACCGGGTGGCGTCCGGCGAGGGGTTTTCCGTTTAAGACCAAGCGAACTGCCGGATTCCGGCTGCGCGGCCTACTCGGCACTCAGGCAAACCTCGCCTCCTGGGTGCCCGCTGGTCCTGAACGCGCCAGCCGCGCACACGGTCACGGGAAACGCCGCGACAGCGGGCGACCAGACGGCGCCCGGAGAGCATTCCCGTTCAAGCCCAAGCGAACTGCCGGATCCCGTCGGCATTGATCAGCCGTCCGAAGGCCAGTTCTGGGAAGTGCGCGGGGGCGAAAACGTCGCCGGACGCTTCGAGCTCGGCCGCGAGCCGCTGCCGCATCGCGGTCGCCGCGGGCCGGTCCACATCGAACATGCCCTCCCATTCCGGGTCAGTCAGCTCGCCCACCGTGTGCAGGACGTCGCCGAGCAGCAGGGCGCGTTCGCCGCCGTCGCTGACCACGAAGACCGTCGAGCCGGGAGTGTGGCCGGGCGCGGGGCGCGCGATCAGCCCGGGCGCCAGTTCGGTTTCCTCGTCGAAGGTTTCGATCTGGCCGGTGATCGGCGTGAACGTCTGCTGCACAGCGGGATCCGCGGTGCCGCCGGTCGCGAAGTGCGCCCAGTCGGCAGCGTGCATGCGGAATGTGGCCCGAGGGAAGACAGCTTCGTCGCGCACGGTCGACCAGCCGACGTGGTCGACGTGCAGATGGGTGAAGACCACGTCGGTGACGTCCTCGGGCGCGACCCCGGCGCGGCGCAGGTTGTCGAGCAGGCCGCCGGTGGCGAAGCCGTCGTGCTCGAAGCCCGGCCCGGTCCCGGCGTCGACCAGCACCGTCCGGTCGCCCAGCCGCATGAGGAAGGATCCGACGTCCATCCGGATCCGGCCGTCGGCGTCGAGGGGCTGATGGCGGCATTCCCATCGCGCGCCCCGGGCGTGGACCACCGTGCCGGCCAGCGGCAGCCGGGCGATGCCGTCGAGGATCGGGACGATGTCGATGGCGCCGATTTTCATGACAGCTCCTCGTTTTCCGGCCGTTCACGTCCGACAGTACCGGCGAAACGATCTTGCCCGGCACTGTCCAGCATGTGGGAGTTGCCGTTCCGGCAAGATCGCTCGCGCTCCCGGCCCGGCTCCGGCGACCCTGGACGCACACCGACCCGAGGAGCCGACCGATGACCACCGACGCGACCCTGTTCTGGGACGAAGTCCACGCCGCCCGGCCGCCCGCGGACCCGCGGCCGAACACCCGGCTCGTGGAAACCGTCTCCGCCTTCCCGCCCGGCGACGCACTCGACCTGGGCTGCGGCAACGGCGGCGACGCACGCTGGCTCGCCGCTCGCGGCTGGAACGTGACCGCCACCGACATCTCGGCCGTCGCGGTCAACCGTCTTGCCGGAACGCGGATCACCGCCGTCCGGCACGACCTGCGAGTCAGCTTCCCGCCCGGCGACTTCGACCTCGTGACGGCGCACTACCTGCAGACCCCCTTCGAACTCGACCGGGCCACCGTCCTGCGCACCGCCGCGCACGCCCTGCGCCCGGGCGGGCGGCTGCTGATCGTGGACCACGGTTCGAGCGCGCCGTGGTCGTGGAACCAGGACCCGGACGCGCGTTTCCCCGGCCCGGCGGAAATCGCCGCGGACCTCGCCCTCGACCCGGCCGGGTGGACCGTCGAACGCGCCGACTCCCCCACCCGCATCGCGACCGGACCGGACGGCCAGACCGCCGAGGTCGTCGACCACGTCCTGCTCATCCGCCGCGCCGCCTGAACCCGCAGGGAGAACACTGTGCCTCGCCGTCGCGACACCCCGCCGCCCCGAACCGGAAGCAGCGAAACCGAAGTCCTGCGCGGATTTCTCGACTATCTCCGCACCTCGGTCGCCGCCAAGGTCGACGGCGCGCCGGAACCCGAAGCCCACGCCGCCGCGGTGCCGTCCGGGACGAATCTGCTCGGTCTGCTGAACCATCTGACTTTCGTGGAGCGGTCACTGTTTCTCGGTGAGACAGTGACGAACTGGCCGTCGACCTTCCGCACCAAGGACAGTGTCGCGAATGTCGTCACTCGCTACCGGGAAACAGTGCAGCGCGCCAACGAACTTCTCGACGGCTGCCCGGATCTCGCCGCCCCGATGCCAGGCCGCGACGGCCCGACCGTCCGCTGGGCACTGACGCACATGATCGAGGAAACCGGACGACACGCCGGTCACGCCGACATCCTCCGCGAACTGATCGACGGCTCCACCGGCCGCTGACCCGCCCCCACTCCCCGCCGCCCCCTACCTCAAGCCCTACCTCCCCAACTTGCTCACCACGCGGGATCGCGCCGGCGTTTGGGGGCTGCCCGGCGTGACAGGCCGAAGGCCCCCTCACGCCGGGCAGCCCCCAAACGCCGGCCTAAAAGCGATCCCGCCGCGGCGGCGAAGCCGACGCCAAAAACACAGCTGGTGAGCTACCCAGCCAACTACACCACGGCAAAGGCGGCGACGCTCCCATACAAGACTTCATGAACCAGGCCACCGCACATTTCGCCTCCCTGCAGAAACCGCTCAGACTCGCAGTCTACGATTTCCTCCGCACCAGCACCGATCCCCGACACCTCGACGGCGTCCGACGGCTGTGGCAAGCCAGCGCCCGCAGCGGCGACTTCTACCTCCGCGACTACACCGGCCGCTACTGCCTCGGCTGCGAACAGTTCTACGCCGACGACGAACGCTGTCTGGAACACGAAACCCCACCAGAGGTAGTCACCGAGCAGAACTGGTTCTTCCGGCTTTCCCGCTACTCCGGCGAAATCCTGGAGCTACTGGAGTCCGGCCGGATCCGGATCGAACCAGCCGCCCGACGCCGTGAGGTGCTGGGATTCGTGCGCGCCGGACTGTCCGACATCAGCGTCTCCCGACCCGCCTCCCGCTCGGACGGCTGGGGCATCCCAGTACCCGGCTCTCCCGACCAGGTGATCTACGTCTGGTGGGACGCACTCGCCAACTACCTCACCGCCGACCCGGCGCGCTGGACCGGCGCAACCGAGCGAGTGCACGTGATCGGCAAAGGCATCCTGCGCTTCCACGCCGTCTACTGGCCAGCCCTGCTGCTCTCGGCGGGCGAACGGCTGCCGGACACCATCTTCGTGCACGACTATCTGGCCGTGGACGGCGCGAAGATCTCCAAGAGCGCGGGCAACACCGTCCGTCCGACAGACCTGATCGACCGGTACGGCGCGGATGCCGTCCGCTGGTGGCTGCTGCGCGAAGTCGCCCCGCTCGGCGACACCGACTTCACCGAAGCCCGGCTGATCGCCCGCGCCGACCAGGAACTCGCCAACGGACTCGGTAATCTCGTGCACCGCGTGCTCAGCCTCGCCCGGCGCACCGGCCGGATCACCTCCGCCAGTCCACTAAGGACAGTGCACCCGCTCGCCGACCGGATCGACGCGGCACTCGCGGATTTCGACTTCCGCGCGGCCACGGGCGCTGTGGTCGAGGTGATCGCCGACGCGAACCGATACGTCGAACAGACCCGGCCGTGGACGTTGGACGGCACCGACCTGGACGAGGTGCTCGGGACTGTCGTAAGCACTTGCCGAGAGCTGGCAACCGAACTCAGCCCGTTCCTCCCGGACGGAGCCGCCCGCCTGCACGCGCAACTCACCAGCGGAGCACCGGCCCGCCTCTATCCCCGGCTAGCGCAATAACCGAGGCACCAACCGCACGTAACACACCATGCCCACCACCTCCGCCAACGTCTGCGCCACCACCGCGACCGGCGCGACCGCGAACTCGTCCGGCAGCGCCAGCGCCAGCGGGAGCACCACCAGCGAGTTCCGCGTAGCCCCGGTGAAAACGATCGCCCGTCCGGCCGGAACGTCCAACCGGAACAGCCGCGCGACGCCGAGGCCCGCGAACGCCATCACCACCAGGAAAACCACGTAGAACGGCACCACTGACGCGACCGGGCCGAGTCCGCCGTGGAGCTTCGGGGTTTGCGACGCGACGACCGTCACCAGCGTCGCGGCCATCAGCGGCACCATGGCGGTCCCGGCCGCGTCGGCGAACCGGCGGCCAGCCTCGTGCCGGGCCGCCCAGGCTTGGGTGAGCCAGGCCAGCGCCAGCGGGAGGACGATCAGCACGAGAAACGCCTTCAGGAAAGGCCCGGCCCGCACGACTTGCGCCAGGTCCGCGCCCAGGAAGAGGAACAAGAACCCGGGCAGCAGGATCATCTGCGCGAGCAGCAGCAACGGCGTCGCGGCGAGCAGGCGGCGACTGCTGCCTCCGGCCAGGCCGCTGAAGACGATCACGTAGTCGACGCACGGGGCCAGCAGCACGAGCAGCATGCCCAGCCGCAGCGCCTGTCCGGCCGGGAAGAACGCGAACATCGCCGCGACCACCAGCGGCACGACGACGAAGTTCACCGCCAGCGCAGCGCCGAGGAACCGGCCGTCGCGCAGGGAGCGGCCCAGTTCGGCGGCGGGCACCTGCAGGAACGTGACGTACAGCAGTGCCGCCAGCACCGGGTTGATCGCCGGTTCCAGGCCGGGTCCGGCCGCCGGGGCCAGCCAGCCGAGCAGGGCGCCGACGGCGAGCGCGCCGAGGTAGATGACGACCTGGTGCCGTTCCATCCGCGACACCAGGCCGGATGATTGCGACAACGGGCGCGCTCCTTCACGAATGCCAGGTACCGGACCAGCCTAGCGATCGACCCGGCAGCCCGCGGAAAGCCATCGTCTTGACGAAATACTTACGTCCGCGAGTCCCGTTTTAATACACTCCTGACGCAAGAGAAGAACCCATTTCTTAACGCATTTCGGAATGGGGTTGATCTCGCCGTACAGCGCGTGCGAGCCGGGTCGCGCGTGCATGCTGAGCCCGTGACAGACACGGAAGAACCCCAGCGCCGCCTGGAACCGGGCGCGTTCGGGTACGCGGTGAAGCGGCTGTTTCTCGGCAAACCGCTCATCAACGCGCAATTAACGCACGAACGCCTTTCCAACACGACCGCATTGGGCGTGCTTTCCCCGGACGCGATCTCGTCGTCGGCGTATGGCACCGAGCAGATCCTGGTCGAACTGCTCCCCTACGCCGGGCTCGCCGCGTTCAGCCTGGTGCTGCCGATCACCGGCGTGATCCTGGTCATCCTGGTGCTGGTCGCCGCGTCGTACCGGCAGGTCGTGATGGCCTACACGCGTGCGGGCGGGTCGTACGTGGTCGCGCGGGAGAACTTCGGGCCGCGCGTCGCGCAGGTCGCCGCGGCGGCGTTGCTGATCGACTACATCGTGACCGTCGCCGTGCAGACCTCGGCGGGGACGGTCGCCGTGGTGTCCGCGATACCGGCGCTAGGGCCGTACAGCCTGGAAATCACCATCGCGATCGTCGTCCTGCTCTGTTACGCCAACCTGCGCGGCCTGCGCGAAGCGGGCCGTCCGTTCGCGATCCCGACCTATCTGTTCTCCGCGCTGATGCTCGTGATGATCGTGGTCGGCCTGGTCAAGGCGATGACGGTCGGGCTCCCGGCCTACGACGCCGCCCACCTGCCCGGCGCGGTCCCGGTCCAGCACGGGGACGGCCTCATCGCCGGCGCGACGGTTCTGGTGCTGCTGCGTGCTTTCGCCAACGGCGGTTCGTCGCTGACCGGCGTGGAAGCCATCTCCAACACGGTGTCCGCCTTCCGCAGTCCGCGCGGCCCCAACGCCCGCAAAGTCCTGGTCACGATGGCCGTCATCCTCGGCGTCCTGGTCGGCGGCGTGTCACTGCTCGCCTTCTTCACCCACGCGACGCCGTACGCGAGCGGCTACCCGTCGGTGGTCTCTCAGGAAGCCCGCGCGGTGTTCGGCGACGGCTGGTTCGGGCAGGCGATGTTCGTCGCGATCCAGACCGCGACCGCGCTCATCCTCTACACCGGTGCCAACACCAGCTTCAACGGCTTCCCGTTCCTCGCCAGTTTCGTTGCCAGCGACCGTTTCCTGCCCCGC
Source organism: Amycolatopsis halotolerans (assembly GCF_042647905.1). Taxonomy (NCBI): domain Bacteria; kingdom Bacillati; phylum Actinomycetota; class Actinomycetes; order Pseudonocardiales; family Pseudonocardiaceae; genus Amycolatopsis; species Amycolatopsis halotolerans. The sequence goes on along the minus strand of NZ_JBHRWI010000061.1, from coordinate 47,467 downwards.
CAGCTGACAACGCGCGGCCACCGGCTGGTGTTCTCCAACGGCATCCTCGTGCTGACCGTGCTCGCCGTCGCGCTGCTGTTCTTCTCCGGCGGCACGGTGACCGCGCTGGTGCCGTTCTACGCGATCGGCGTGTTCACCGGCTTCGCCATGGCCGGGTACGGCATGACCAAACACCATCTGCGCCTGCGCGAGCAGGGCTGGCGGTTCAAGCTCTCGGTCAACCTCGCCGCCGGGATTCTGTCCACTGTGGTCGTCGGCATCTTCGCCATCGCCAAGTTCACCGAGGGCGCTTGGCTGGTCGTCGTGGTGTTCCCGATCCTCGTGTTCGTCCTCATCAGACTCAACCGCGAGTACCGCGCCGAAGCCGCCGTGCTCGAACGCATCACCGCCAACCGCGCCAACCCGACGCGATACGCGCGCCACCAGGTTTTCGTGCTGGTCAACACGATCGACCTGGCCGTCCTCGAAGCACTGCGCTACGGCAAGAGCCTCCGGCCGGACAAGATCACCGCCGTGCACTTCGTGATCGACGCGCAAGCCGCCGAACGCCTGCGCGCCCGATGGGAAGAGCTCGGCATGAAGACCGGTCTGCGCTTGATCGACGTCCCCGACCGGCGAATCGCCCGCGCCGCTTACACGTTGGTACAGAAGGCGATCACCGAAGCGGAACGAACCAGCGTCACCGTGCTCCTGCCTCGCCGAAGCTACGCGCCATTGCTCGGACGGCTGCTGCACGACCGCACCGCCGACCGGATCGCCCGCATCGTCAGCCGCATCCCGCAGGCCGCCGCGACGATCGTGCCGTACGACGTGCAGACCCGGATCCGCACGCTCATGCCGCACCTGCCCGAGGAACGCGCCACCGCGGCCGTCGAACGGCTGCTCACCCGCATCGGCACCGCACAGAAGGAAGAACTGACCCCCAGCGCCATCGCCGAGTTGCGCCCGGGCACCGACGTCAGCATCGACGGCAGGCTTCAGGAACTGACAGTGTCCGAAGAGGACACTCGCGGACCGGTTCTCACCGCACAGCTCACCGACGACACCGCCACTGTCGCATTGGAATTCAGCCAAGCCCACCCCGACCTCGAACCCGGCCAGGTGCTGCGCGTGACCGGCCGAGTCGCCGAGGGAGCGCCGCTGGTCATCCGCGACCCGGTCTGCCACATCCTCGAAGCAGCCGGAGAAGAGGAGGAAGACCGGTCCCGCGCCGAGTGATCAGCCGGACAGTCCGCTGAGGATCGCATCGATCCCGAACCCGAACGCCTCGTCCGAGTCCCCGCTGTGCGCCGGATCCTCCTCGACGATCCCGGCCCGCACCAGCTCGGCGTGGTTCTGCTCCTCCGACACAAAGCCGAGTACATAATGGACAACCGTTCGCGCCGCCCACTCCGCCCGCCGCTCGTCGAACCTCCCGGTGAACAGCCGACGCAGCGCATGCGTGGGCACCAGCAGATCCGGCCGGTACGCCTGCACGAACGACACCACCTCCGCCCCGTCGCGGACTTGCAGCAGCGCTGAGCGGAAGCCTTCAGCCGCGTCGCGCGGGTCCTTCGCCACCCCTGGCAGGCTCTTCAGGATCCGCGCGGCGACGACGGCGAGCAGCTCCTGCTTGTTGGCGACGTGGTAGTACAGCGCGCCCGGCTGGACCCCCAGGTCGAGGGCCACCCGCCGCATCGACAAGCTGCTCAGCCCCGCCTCTCGCAGCAGCTCGTACGCCCGGTCGACGATCTGGTCTCGCGTCACCTTCACCCCTCTCATTCTGCCTGCCGCTTGCTTCCGGCCGAGCGGCCGCCTAGGATTTGATAGGTGTTCAAAACCTTCGACGACCTGGCCGACCGGCAGCTGGCCGGCGGCGTACTCGACCGAACTGACGCCCGCGCGGTGCTGGAATGCCCGGACGAGGACGTGCTCGGCCTGGTCGCGGCGGCCGGGCGGCTGCGGCGCGCGCACTTCGGCAACCGGGTCAAGGTCAACTACCTCGTCAACCTGAAATCGGGCCTGTGCCCCGAGGACTGCGGGTACTGCTCGCAGCGGCTCGGGTCGTCCGCGCAGATCCTCAAGTACTCGTGGCTGTCCGCCGAGGAAACGGCGCGCCAGGCGAGCGCGGGCGTCCAGGGCGGCGCGTCGCGGGTCTGCCTGGTCGCGAGCGGGCGCGGGCCGAGCGACCGCGACGTCGACCGCGTCGCGCAGGCCGTCGAGGCGGTGAAGTCCGCGCATTCCGACGTCGAGGTGTGCGCGTGCCTCGGGCTGCTCAAGGACGGCCAGGCCGAGAAGCTGCGCGAAGCCGGCGTCGACGCCTATAACCACAACCTCAACACCAGCGAGTCGCGGTACTCCGAGATCTGCACGACGCACGGCTACGACGACCGCGTCGACACGGTCGAAAAGGCCAAGTCCGCCGGGCTTTCCGCGTGCTCCGGCCTGATCGTCGGCATGGGCGAGACCGACGACGAGCTCATCGACGCGATCTTCGCGCTGCGCGACATCGACAGCGATTCGATCCCGGTCAACTTCCTGATGCCGTTCGAGGGCACGCCGCTCGCCGGGACCTGGGAGCTGAGCCCGCTGCGCGCGCTGCGCATCCTCGCGCTGGCGCGATTCGCTTGCCCGGCAAAGGAAGTCCGGATGGCCGGCGGCCGCGAGATGCACCTGCGGTCGCTGCAGCCGATCGCGCTGCACGTGGTGAACTCGCTGTTCCTCGGCGACTACCTCACCAGCGAGGGCCAGGCCGCGAAGGCCGACCTGGAGATGATCGCCGACGCCGGGTTCGAGGTCCTCGGCGCGGGCGAACAGCAGCAAGCCGAGCACTCCTCCCCGTCCCTGCGGGAACGCGGCGCGGGCACCGCCGCCGCACCCAACGCGTGACCGCCGTGGTGTCGATGCACGACTGGCTGACCTCCGCCGAGCGGGACCGGCACGTCGCCGGCCTCGTCCGGCGGACCGATGATCGACGGCATCCCCGAGCGTCCACATTGGACCTCGCGTCGAACGATTATCTGAGCCTCAGCACCGATCCGCGATTGCGCGCAGCCGCCGTCCGAGCCGTCGAAAAGTACGGTGCGGGCGCGGGCGCGTCGCGAGTCGTCACCGGCACCACGCCGTGTCACACGGAACTGGAACGCGAACTGGCCGACCTCACCAGGCAACCGGCCGCGCTCGGGTTTTCCAGCGGCTACACGGCGAACATCGGCGTCATCACCGCACTCGGCTCGCCGGACACGCTGCTGATCACCGACGCCCACATCCACGCGTCGCTGATCGACGGCGCGCGGCTGTCCCGCTCCCCCGTCGCGATCTGCCCGCACGGCGACCTGGAGGCGCTCGCGCGACTGCTGCGCGACCGGTCGCAGGAACGGGCGATCGTGGTGGTCGAGTCGATCTATTCCGTGCTCGGCGATGCGACGGATCTTGTTCGCACCGCGGCATTGTGCGCTGAATACGACGCGTTCCTGGTGGTGGACGAAGCGCACGGCATCGGCGTCGCAGGCGACGGCCGGGGTGCGGTGCACGCGGCCGGTCTCGCGGGCGCGCCACACGTCGCGGTGACCGCCACTTTGTCGAAGGCCTTGGGCGCACAGGGCGGCGCGGTGCTGGGATCGCCGTTGCTGCGCGAACATCTGGTCAACACCGCGCGGACATTCATCTTCGACACCGGCCTCGCCCCCGCCGCCGCGGCGAGTGCGGCGGAAGCGTGCCGGATCATCGCGGCCGAGCCTTCGCGCGTCGAGGACCTGCACCGCGCTGCCGTCGCGATCGCCGACGCCGCCGGGGTTTCGCGGGCGCCCGGGGCGGTGCAGTCGATTCCCGCCGACTCGCCGGAGCAGGCTGTGGCCGCCGCGAACCTGCTGTACGAACGGGACATCGTCGTCGGCTGCTTCCGCCCGCCCAGCGTCCCGGACGGCGTCTCCCGGCTCCGGCTGGTCGCACGCGCCGGGGTTGACCTGGACCGCGCTCGGGAGGCTGCCCGGCTGGCTGCCCAGTGGTCGCGCGCCGCGAGCATCGTCTGACCGGCGCACCCGCGCTCAGGGGAACGGATCTAGGACGAATCTAGGACAGCGGCTCTTAGCGTCGATCTCCCACGACGGCTTGAAACGAGCCGTCGCACACACGTCAGGGGAGACACATGAATCTTGCCCGGAAACTGGCAACCGGAGCCATCCTCGCCACCGTCGGCGTCCTCGCTGCGACAACCCCGGCCGACGCCAAGGTCGTGAACTCCTCGTGCAACCTCTCAAGCGTCGTCCGGGTCTATTACGGCGACCAGGACGACAGCCACTCCTACTGCTACGTCTGGGACGGTGACAGGAGCTCCGCTGAAGGCTGGATGAACCTTCCCGGAGTTTATAAAATTCACTCGGACAGCTATGAAGGGTACGTGCGGGACAACCAAGGAAACCCACACAAGTTCCACCCCGGCGCGACCAGCGACCACTTTGGCGTGGTGTGGGCGACCGGGATCTTTTTCAGCAACAACTGAGGTGAACAGGCCACGGCGTCCGCGACCGCGATGCTGAGTATCTGAGGCCCAGTGAGAGGACGTCACAAAGGCGCGCGTCCGGCGGATCGCAGTCCGCCGGACGCGCGCCTTTCGCACACGCCCTAGTCGCGCGCCCCAGGATTCGCCGGAACCGCGCCGTTCACCACGACACCCAGTGGTCGCGCGCCGCGAGCCTCCTCCGGTGCCTTCCGGAACACCGCATCAAGCGCCAGCGCACCCGGCCCCGTGAACACCAGCAACAGGAACGCCCAGCAGAACATCGCCGCCGACTCGCCGTGGTTCTGCAGCGGCAGCAACCCGTCCGGCTGGTGGACGACGAAGTACGCGTACGCCATCGAGCCCGACGCGAGCAACGCCGCGATCCGAGTGCCCACGCCGAAGGCCACCAAAAGGCCGCCCACAAGCTGGATCACCGCCGCGTACCAGGACGGCCATACGCCCACCGCGACCGTTCCGCCCTTCGGGCCGCCGCCGAAAATCCCGAACAGCGCCGCCGCGCCGTGGGCCGCGAAGAGCAGGCCTACGACGATGCGGAACAGGCCGAGCACGAACGGGACGACCCGGTCGAGCACACGCTCTGGCATGGGTCCTCCTCGGAGAGTGACTAAGGTAAGGCTTGCCATACCGTACGTGCCGGGGTTCCTCCCGTCCAGACGCTGTGACGCTCGCTAAATCGGGCTGAACCGTTCCGGCGCCGGCCGCGTGTCGAGGTAAGGGCACCACCCACGCACGGTTGGAGGCTGGGATGAAGGTCAAAATTCGGGCAACCCCAAGAACTTTCGGACTGGTGGCCGCACTGGCCGCGGCGGGCTTGTTCGCCGCGGCGTGCGGCGGCAACAACGGCACCAGCGGCAACAGCGGCGCCAACGGGAGCACGGCCGCACCGCCGACGCATTTGACCGACAGCAACAGCGACACGATCTACTTGTTCGCCGCGGACCACGACGGCCAGTCCGTCTGCACCGCCAGCTGCGCGAGCTACTGGCCCCCGGTCAAGGCGGGCACCCAGCTCACCGGACCCGCCCAGGGCGGCCTCGGCTCGATCACCCGGCAGGACGGGTCCAAGCAGGAAACGCTCGACGGGCATCCGCTGTACCGCTACCTCGGCGACCACTCCCCGGGCCAGACCAACGGCCAGGGCCTGAACCTCAGCGGCGGGCTGTGGTGGATGGTCTCGCCGGGCGGCGTCGCGATCACCGGCACGGCAGCGCCCAGCACCGCGCCATCGGGCACCGGCGGGTACAGCGGGGGCGGCTACACCGGCGGCGGGTACGGCTGAGCAGCGAGGTAACGCCTTTCCGGGTAGGCGCAGTCTCAATGGGGTACCTCTGATCAGGGCGCCTTGACCGCGCTCCCGAATAAGACCAAACTTCGCTAGTGATATAAGTACTCCCGTCGTCCCCGCATCGAAGGAGTTCGTCAGTGACCTCGTCGTTCGTCATCATCGGAGCCGGGCTGGCCGGAGCCAAAGCCGCGGAAGCGTTGCGCGACAAGGGTTTCGACGGGAAAATCACCATCGTCGGCGACGAGCGGCACCTCCCCTACGAGCGTCCGCCGCTGTCGAAGGACTACCTCGCGGGCAACACCGACGCCGAAAGCTTCCAGGTGCACGACGCCGCGTGGTACGCCGAAAAGAACGTCGAGCTGCGCCAGGGCGTCAAGGCGACCGCGATCGCGCGGGACGAGAAGCAGGTGAGGCTCGACGACGGCACCAGCCTCGGCTACGACAAGCTCCTGCTGGCCACCGGCGCGAGCCCGCGCGTGCTGCCGGACACCGCGGGGATCCACTACCTGCGCCGGATCGAGGACTCCGACCGGCTCCGCGAGCTGTTCGGCACCGCGGCCAAGCTGGTGGTCGTCGGCGGCGGCTGGATCGGCCTCGAAGCGACCGCCGCCGCGCGTCAGGCCGGGGTGGAGGTCACCGTCGTCGAGGCACTCGAGCTGCCGCTGATCACCGCGCTCGGCCGACAGGTCGCGCCGGTGTTCGCCGACCTGCACCGCGCGCACGGCGTCGACCTGCGGCTCGGCGTCCAGGTCGAGCACATCTCCAACGGCGGCCAGGGCAAGCGGATCCGCCTGGGCGACGGCAGCGTCCTCGAGGCGGACGCCGTGCTCGCCGGGATCGGCGCGAAGCCGAACGTCGAATTGGCCGAGGCGGCCGGCCTCCGCGTCGACAACGGCGTGGTGACCGACGCCAGCCTGCGCACGAGCGACCCGGACATCTTCGCCGCGGGCGACGTCGCGAACGCCTATCACCCGTTCCTGGGCAAGCACCTGCGCGTCGAGCACTGGGCGAACGCGCTCAACCAGCCCGCCGTGGCCGCGGGCGGGATGCTCGGCCAGGAAGAGTCCTACGACGAGCTGCCGTACTTCTTCACCGACCAGTACGACCTCGGCATGGAATACCTCGGCACCATCGAGGGCCACGACCGCGTCGTCTTCCGCGGCGACGTGGCCGGGCGCGAGTTCATCGCCTTCTGGCTCAAGGAAAACCGCGTGCTGGCCGGGATGAACGTCAACGTCTGGGACGTCACGGACCCGATCAAGGCGCTCATCCGGTCCGGCAAGGCGGTGGACCCGGAGCGGCTGGCCGACCCCGGGGTTCCGCTGGAGGACCTCGCCTGATTTCGGTGCCCGCGGGCCGCTCCGTCTCCGGGGCGGCCCGCTAGGCTTTTCGCCGTGGGGACTGAAATCCTTTCCGACGGCTGGGACTCTTCGTACTACGTCTTCCGAACCTCGGCGTTCGACGCGATGTTCCTCGTCGGCGGCGGGGAGGACCCCGACGAGGTGGACAACGTCGACGTCGAGGTCCGCTATCCCGACGGCTCCCGGTGGAGCGCGACGATGTTCACCCTCGACGAGGTCGACCGGATCATGCGCCGCTGGGAAAGCACCGGCGAGTGCGCCGGTGGCAGCTACTTCGGCTGTGTCGATCAGGTGATCGTCCGCGAACCCGGCGTGCGCAAGATGACCGCCGTGCTGATCGCGATGCACGACTACGGCGAACTCACGTCCCATCTGATGCGCTTGGACGACTAGTCCCGGGGCAGCAACCCCTCCAACGCCAGCTCCACAAACCGCCGCCAGTCCCCGCTCCCCGTGCGGACCACCGACGACAGGCAGCCGACCAGCAGGTACACGTCGCCGACCGTGCAATCCGCGCGGAGCACCCCCGCCGCCTGGTCCGCCGCGATCGCTTGCGCCACCACGGTTTCCAGCTCGACCAAGGCATCGCCGCGCGGTTCGCTCCCCGCCGACCCGCGCGCCGTCTCGATGGCGGACGACAGCGCCCGGTCCCCGGACAGCACCTCGCCGACGTGCCGCAGATAGCGGTTGACCCCGGATTTCCCGTCGCGGCACCGCTTCCGCGCGTACTCCGCGATCTCGGCGAACCGCTGCTCCGCCAACGCTTCCACGAGCGCCCGCCGGTCCGGGAAATTCCGGTACACCGTCCCGACGCCCACTCCGGCGACCCGCGCGATCTCCGGCAGCTGGACCTCGTCGTGCTCGGCGAGCAGCGTGCGGGCCGCCTCCAGCACGCGTGCCCGGTTGCGTTCCGCGTCCGCCCTCGGCTTGCGCTCCGTTGACAACCTACGCCCTCCTCTGGTTAATCTGGAAACGGACTCCGCTTCCACTACGTTCGAGAGGATACCCCATGACGAAGGACCGCTTCCTGCTGCTGCAGCCCGGCGAGGCGCGCCCGGGCCGGGTGCCGCTGCCGCCCGCGTTCGCGGTGAAGGCGATGACGGGCGACACCGAAACCCGGTTCTCCCTGATGGAGGTGACGCTGGCCCGCGACATCCCGCGCCACGTCCACCACGAGGCCGACGAATGCATTTACGTCTTGGAAGGCGAACTGGGCATCGACTTCGCCGACGAGACGCATGTCGCGACGAAGGGCATGTTCGTGCTGCTGCCGCACGGGGTCCCGCACGCGCTGCGGGCGGTGTCGGACCCCGCGCCGCGACTGCTGCAGATCTCCTCGCCCGGCGGGTGGGAGCACTATCTGGAGGATCTGTTCGAGGCCGGGCCCGCGGTGCTGACGGACGGCGCGGTGGACCCGGTGAAGATCAATCCGGTCGCGGCCCGGTACTCGATCACCTACGAGGAGAGCTGATTCCCCGTCGGTGCTGCAGCACCGGCCAGACCGCCGCCGGATGACAGTGCTCCGGGCACGCGAGCAAGTACAGTGCGTTGCCGAGAAACAGCACGTAGGCGTAGGAATAGGAGCTGTCCGGCTGTTCAGGCTGGCCGGGGCGGCTCTCGAACCCGACGTCCTCCGGCAGGCCGCACAAGAACAGCATCTCGGCGCCGCACGCGCAGCGGTGGCTTTCCGGATCCTGCTGCCAGCGCGGCAGCCCGCCGACCTTGAACTCGCCCCGGCCGACGCTCAGCTCGGTGTGCGTTTCGCCGGGGAGGTCGGTCCGCCACACGGTCTCCGTCTCGGGCTCCGGATGGAGCACCAGCCCGCGGCCGAGAAGATGCGGTTCCTCCGCGTCGGCCGGACCGGTCGCGTCCCGGTGCAGCATGATCCGCCAGAACGCCCCGGGGTGACCCCAAATCCGCGGTTCTTCCCAGTAGCGCTCCGGAAACTGCTGCGAGTCTTCCCGCAGACAGGCAGCGTCGTTGTGCACCGGGCACTGGAACACGAGCAGGTGGTCGCCGCCGAACCGCGGGATGTCCGGCGGGACGTCCAACTGGAAGAAGAGCACCATGCGCCGCAGTAGCACTCCGGCCAGCCCTCGCCCGCGGGCAGGATCGGCCTGTCGCCGAAGGTATTCCGGGAACCGGGTCCGGCCGGAGCGCGCGGGGCTTCCACCAGATACATCGGAACGTCAGAGCGGCGAATCTCGGACGACGGCTCGAAGACAGTCATCGAACCAGCCTAGGGCGGCGCGAGATTCCCGTCTGGCTTTCCGCGCTAAAACGGGCACCGGTCCGAAAACCGGTGCCCGCCCAACCGCTCACACCGTCCGCAACCGCCGCCACTCCCACGCGGCCAGCCCGGCGAACAACACCGTCGCCACGCAAGCGACAGCCGTCACGAACCACTCGGCTTCCCCGCCACCGCCGTCCGGAGAAGCGCCGGTCGTGCGCTCGATCCAGTCCGGAACCGTCAACGTCAGCACCAGCGCGACGGCGCTGAGCGCGGCAAGCCCGGCCTCGGCCGCGATGCGGAGCTTTTGTGCAGTGTTCATGAGAGCCTCCCTCAGTACTTCGCCGCGTTGAGGCGCGTCCGCCAGGTGTTGCCCGCGCCGGCGTATTCGCCGTAGCTCCACACGGTCCGGGAATCCGACGGGTCCCGGCCGATGCCGAAGTAGTCGCCCCATCTGCCGCCGGTGTAGGCGCTCTGCCCGGCGATCACCGAAGCACTGCCCTGCAACGTGCCCGGCGGGTCGGTGGCGAGGCGGCCGGTCTGGCGGAAGTGGCCGTACTCGTCGGCGGCGGACCGGCCGAACGCCACGTGGGCGTTGCGGGAGATGTCGGTCTGGATCGCCGGGAAGAAGTAGTGCCTGCCGGGTGCGCCGAACGCGCCCTGTTGCGCGATCGAGTGGCTGGGCACGTCGATTTCGTACCACTGCACCACGGACCGCGCCTCGGAGTCGCCCGGCCAGCTGTACGCGGAGGTGTGCGTGGTCCACAACCGCTGGGTCCGGCCCGCCGCTTGGAAGACCCCGTTGAGCAGCCGAGTGTCGTTCGTGGCGATTCTCGTTGTCCCGCCGTCCTTTTGCACCGCGCCGGGCGGCAGGTTGTAGCTGCGGCAGGTGACGGCGGCCGAGGAGAGCGACGGCGCGCCGCCGGACCACAGGCCGAGCGGGTTCGACAGCGTCCAGAGGGTCAGGCTCGACCCCGACGGGAACAGCGAGTTCACCAGGTAGGCGCGTGGATTCCCGCCCACGCCTTGGAAATGGCAGCACGGCTGCACCGAGAACGCGGCACTGCGGTCCGGGTTCTTCAGGCCCCAGAAGTCCCACCAGCGGATGGTGTGGCCCCCGCCCGCACCGCCGCCGTACAGCTCCGCCTTGTTGAAGATCCGCAGTTTCGCGTAGGCGAACCCGCCGCCGAAGGCGAATTGGTTGGTGGACACGTAAATCGCCTGGGAGTCGAAGCCCAGCATCGGGAAGTCCGACCAGTTGGCGGTGGCCGTGGAGCCGTTCGAGGTCGCGTCGGTGCTCCAGATCCAGTATCCGCCCGCCGGGTCGCCGGTCTGCGAGACGCCGAGCATGATCCAGGAGCCCTGCGGGTTCGCGCGCCGGGCGGCGATGCAGACGACCCACCGGCCGCTGTAGTGGTCGTACGCGAGTTTCGGGTCGAAAAGCTGTGCGCCGGCAGGCAGAACCGGGTTGAACATCGCGGTGAAGTTCGCCCAGCGGAACTGTTGCAGGCCGGTCTTGTCGTAGCCGACCAGGTCGACGTTGACCGCTGCCATCACCTGCTTCGGGCCGACCGCGACTGTGCAGTCCGGCGGGCGGAAGGCGGTTTGCGAAATCCCCTCGAAGCTCGCCGACGCCGCCGGGGCCAGCCCCTCGACGATCTCGTCCTCCGGCGGATTTTCCTCCGACAGCTCGACCGCCGCTTCCTCGTCGAGCTGCACGCCGAGCGCGTCCTCCGGTGCCAGCGCTTCCGGACTGTGCTCCCGCGCCCCGGTCTTCAGCTGGTCGTATTCCTCGACCGGCACCGGAAACCGCTGCGCGAACAACGGAGACCGGTCCGGCGACGGCGGTTCGGCGAGCAGTTCGCCGACCGTCAGGTCCGCCATCTCCCGCGACGCGCCGCCGGCCGTTTCGCCGGCTTGGCCCTCGAGCACCTGTGCTTCAGGCATCACGGTGATCACCCTCTTCCTCCGCGGCCTCGTCGCCGGCCCGTGCCGGGGCGTCGGCCTCCTCCTCCCGATCGCGGTGCCGCCGCGCGGCCGCCTTCAGCCGCTCCATCTCGGCGGCCGGAACCGGCATCCCGATCGGAATCTCGTACCCCGATTCCGGTCCGGCGGGCGCGTTTTCGCCCGCCGGACCGCTTTCCGCTCCCTCGCCGCGTCCCGCACCGGACCGTTCGCTCATCGCTCACCCCCGGGAAATCCGCCGGAAAGATCGATTCCGGCGGCGTCCACGAAAAAGGTCGCACAACGACCGGGAACAGATACCGGCGCGCCGCAACCTTCAACCGAACGGCGCAGCGGAAATCGATTGCACCATTTTTTCCCCGATTCCCCGGGAAGGCGCATAAAAACCGACCGGAAACGGTTTCGAAGAACCTTTCCAAGAGCCGGGAGCTTGCGGCCCACCCCTGCCCCGTACGCCCGAATGCTGGCGGATCAAGCTGTTTTAGGCCGTTCACCCGCGCTTGACCGGGTTGCGCCGCATTCGCTGATCATCTCGCGCGAAAGCCGCTTCGCAACCCCGGATTTACGTCCACCTTGTGCATTTTGTCGCCCGACAAGTTGAGCGCCCGGTTAATTCTTCACTCATTCCTTCGAAGGTAGGTACCGCGATAACCCGGTCTCGGCGGACGCTGGCGCGACCGTGCCCGAGGAGGAGATTTCCATGTCCCGACTTGCCCGTTTCGCCGCGCCTGCCGTCATTCTGGCCGGTTCGCTCGCTTTGGTCGCGCCGGCCGCGCACGCCGACGTCCAGCACTCGCTCGCCGCGAAGTGCTCGCAGTCCTATCTCCCGCTCCCCGACCCGGCCTGCACGCCCGGCGCGACCAACCCGGACGTCACCCAGGACACCATCGACGACACGATCTGCGTCTCCGGCTGGACGGCCACCATCCGCCCGCCGACGAGCTACACCAACAAGCTCAAGAAGCAGGGCATCATCGACTACGGCTACTCCGACACCTCGCTCAGCTCCTACGAGGAGGACCACTTCCTGCCGCTCGAACTGGGCGGCGCGCCGAAGGACCCGAAGAACCTCTGGCCCGAACCGCACGACGGCGACCAGAACTCCTACAGCAAGGATTCCGTCGAGAACGCGGTGAAGAAGGCGGTGTGCGCGGGGAAAGCCACGCTGGCCGACGCACAGCACGCCATGCTCACGAACTGGACCACCGCGGAATCGGTGCTGGGCATCGACTGATCTGGGGTTTCAGCTTTCCGTGAAGGGCTCCCTGAAGGAATCTGATTCCTTCAGGGAGCCCTTCACGGACCTTTGCCGCCCCGCGACGGGGCAGCTCTCAGCGTTCGGCGGGCCGCGTAAGCATCGCCAGCCGAGGACGTCGCGTCTCCCCCAGCCCCGGCCCCGGCCGATGCGCGCGGCACACCGTGCACACCACGGCGTGGCTGACCGGCGTCCCGTCCTCCTGGACCAGCCTGCCCACGTGCACCGCCTCGCGGCCGCACTGTCCACAGGGGACGGTCGCGCTCTCCGGGTCCACCAGCAGCCTGCTCATCTCGTGCTCCCTCCGTAGGTTCTCCGGCGATTGCGCTCGCCCGCCCGGTTACCCTTCGCCTTCCCGGGCAAACCGGACGCTTCCGCCTTTCCGGTTTGCCCTGGCCAGAAGCGGGTAAGCCGTCGGCCAGGGCGGAAGGGAGCGGGCGATGGCCGTGCACCGGCAGCCGGATCCCCATCGGACGCCGCGGTCGATGGAACGGGAGCTTTTCGCCACCGACGCGCTGTGGGTGCGCCGCGCGTGGCCGGTGGCGTGCTGGGCCCTCACCGCGATCGCCGCCGGGTTCGTGGCCTGCGGGATCGTCTTTCCGCCGGAGGCGCCGCTCGGCTTCGTGCTGGCCGCGGTCGCGGTGTGCGGGCACGTTGCCCGCCAGGAGTGTATGCGTCCGCCGACCCGCCGGGCTCCCGGTCCGGGGAAAGGATTCCCATGCCGCCGGGTCACCGAGGTGACCTATCTCGGTTTCGGCCACGGCGCAATGGCCGCCCTCGAACGCATGATCGTCCAGGTCGGTTCGGCGCTCGCGTATCGCGGAATCCCGTTGCAGAGCGCGTACTGCGGGGCCAAAAACACGATTCAAGGCTTCAATGAAGCGCTTCGCTGCGAACTGCCCCACGAGCGCAGCGGAACTCAACTGTTGTGCCGCACCGTGCAGTCCATAAAGGACATTCGATTCCGCCGGGCTGCGAAGAAGGTCTGGCAGTGAAACCGTTCCGGAACCGAGCCGACGCGGGCATCCAGCTTGCCGCCGTACTGGCCTGGCGGGATTGGACCGACCCGGTCGTCTTCGGGCTCGTCCGCGGCGGTCTGCCGGTCGCCGCACCGGTGGCCCGGGAGTTGGACGCACCGCTGGAACTCCTGGTCGCCCGCAAGATCGGCGCACCGGGACGGCCGGAACTCGGCCTCGGCGCCGTCGCGGCAGACGGGACGCCGTTCTTCGACCGCGCCGGGCTGCGCGCACTCGGGCTGACGACCGACGACGTCGCCCATCTCGTCGATCGCGCCCGCACCGAAGCCCGCGACCAGGTCCGCCGTTACCTGGGCGGTCGCGTCCCGCGCTCACCGGCCGGACGCGACGTGGTGGTGGTCGACGACGGCGTGGCCACCGGCGGGACCGCGATCGCCGGGCTGCGGGCCCTTCGCTCGTACGCACCGCTGCGGCGGGTCTTCGCCGCTCCGGTCGGCGCGCCCTCCGCACTGGACAAGCTGGCTCGCGAGGCCGACGAGCTGGTGTGTCTGCAGGAGCCGGAGGAATTCCGCGCGGTCGGCGAGTTCTATGCGGACTTCAGCCCGACCAGCGACGACGAGGTCCTCGCCCTCGTGCCCAAGTGATCAGCCGAACGCCGACAAGACCCAGAAGGCCAGCGCCGCGACCCCCGCCGCGGCCGGGAACGTGAGCACCCACCCCAGCACGATGTCGCGCGCGATCCCCCACCGCACCGCCGAAAGCCGCCGCGTCGCGCCGACTCCCATTACCGCCGCGGTGATCACGTGCGCGGTCGAAATCGGTGCCTTCACCGCAAAAGCGGTCAGGTACAGCACCGAAGCCCCCACCGATTCCGCGACAAACCCGTGCGGCGGATCGAGCGGGAACACCCGGCGGCCGAGGGTCCGCATGATCCGCAGGCCGCCCGAGCAAGTCCCGAGCGACAGCGCCCCGGCGCACACCAGCGTCACCCACAGGGGCACCGAAAACGTGTTCTGCTTCCCCGCCGCGATCAGCGCCAGGACGAGCACGCCCATCCCCTTCTGCGCGTCCTGCAACCCGTGCCCGAGCGCCAGCGCCGAGGCCGACACGATCTGCAGCCGCCGGAACACCCGGCCGCTGCGGTGCGGATTCGCCCGCCGCAGCAACCACAGCACCGCCACCATCGCCGCGTAGCCGAGCACGAGCCCGAGCAGCGGCGAAGCGACCATCGGCAGCAGCACCTTCTCCACGATGCCGGTCCAGTGCACCGTGCTCGCCGCGGCCAGCGCGGCCCCGACCATGCCGCCGATCAGCGAATGCGACGACGAGGACGGCAGCCCGAAATACCAGGTCACCAGGTTCCACGCGATCGCGCCGACCAGCGCGGCGAGCACCACGGTCAGCGCGCCAGGACCGGCCGGGACGTCGATGATTCCTTTCGCGACCGTCGCGGCGATCCCGGTCGACAGCAGCGCTCCGGCCAGGTTCATCACCGCGGCCAGCACCAGCGCGGTGCGCAGCGGGAGCGCCCGCGTCGACACCGCGCTGGCGATGGCGTTGGCCGCGTCGTGGAAACCGTTGGTGTAGTCGAAGAAAATCGTCAGCGCCACGACCGCGACCAGCGCGGCGGTGCCGTCCACTCAGGACTCCTTGACCGCGATCGTCTGCACCACGTCCGCGACGTGCTCGAATCCGTCGGCCGCCAGTTCGAACTGTTCGACGACTTCCTTCGCCTTGAGCACTTCGAGCGCGTCGGCCCCGGGCTGGAAGAGGTCGGCGAGCATCCGCCGGTAGGTGTGGTCCGCCTCGTTCTCGAGCGCGTTGATCTCGATCCAGTACGGCGAGAGCTCGCCGACCTTCGCCAGCCCCGGCATCGCTTCCGCGGTCAGCTCCGCGGCGCGGCACAGCACCCGCAGCATCCCCTTGGTGCCCGGCGGAAACTCCTCGAGCCGGTACAGCACCGCGAGGTCGGCGGCAGTGTCCACAAAGTCCAGGACGTCGTCGATCCGCGCGGCCAGCGCCTGGATGTCCTCGCGGTCGAACGGGGTGACGAACGTGCTGTTCAGCTCGACCATGATGGTGTGCGTCAGGTCGTCGCCGGCGTGTTCGACCTCGTGCAGCCGGGCCGCGATCGCCTCCCGCTCTCCAGGCGGCGCCTCGGTGAGGTCGCGCAGCAGCGCGGTGGCGGTGACGAGGTTCGCCGCCGCGTCCGCGAGCAGCTGGAAGAACTGGCTTCCGCGAGGTTTTATGCGCATCGGAAGATCAGTTACCCCGAATGCCCCGCGGTTACACCGGCGCGGTGTGCCGGATGCCCGCATCGGGTACCCAGCGGGCAACCAGGGAGGAAGGAGGGGCAGATGCGTCCGGTCTGGCAGGGTTCGCTGTCGTTCGGCCTGGTGAACGTCCCGGTGCGGATGTACAAGGCGGTCGAGGACCACGCGGTGCACTTCACGCAGTTCCAGCGCGGGACCCGGGACCGCATCCGCTACCGGCGGGTCAACGAGCGGACCGGCGACGAGGTGCCCTACGACGACATCGTGCGCGGCCGGGAGGTCGGCGACGACGAGTACGTGCTGGTCGAGCAGGAGGAACTGGACGAGATCGCACCGGGCCGGTCGCGCTCGCTCGAGGTGGAGAGCTTCGTGGACCTCGCCGAGGTCGACCCGGTGTACTTCGACCGCGCCTACTGGCTCGCGCCCGCCAAGGAAGAGGCACAGCGCCCGTACGTGCTGCTGCTCGACGCGCTCGCCCGCCGGGACAAGGCCGCCGTCGCGAAGTTCGTCTTCCACGGCCGCGAACACCTCGCGCTCGCCCGCGCGGGCGACGGCGTGATCGTGCTCAACACGCTGCATTACGCCGCCGAGGTGCGCAGCGCGGACGACGTGCCGCAGCTGCCCGCCAAGGCCAAGACCAATCAGAAGGAGCTGGACCTCGCGGTCAAGCTGATCGACGCGATGTCCGGGCCGTGGCAGCACGAGGAGTTCCACGACACCTACCGCGAGCGGGTGGAGGAGCTGATCGAGGCGAAGCAGGCCGGGAACACCGTGACGCCCGCCGCCGAGCCGGAGCAGCCGACGAAGGTGGTCGACCTGATGGAGGCGCTGGCCAAGAGCGTACGCGGCAGCCGTCGGCCGCGTACTCCGGATCTGTCGGAGCTGTCCAAGACGGAGCTGCAGAAGCTGGCTAAGGAGCGCGACGTCAAGGGGCGTTCGAAGATGTCGCGCGCTGTTTTGGAGGCTGCGCTGAAGGCCTCCTGACCAGGTAGGAAGTACGTGAGGGGAACCCTGAGGGAATCTGATTCCCTCAGGGTTCCCCTCACGTACGCCTGGCCTCGCCCAGGTCCTTCGACCTGGGCAAAACTGCACCCGCAGCGCCGCCTTAAGCCACGGGCATCGGGGCAGTAGTCCGTGAGGGGCCCCTTGAGGGAATCCGATTCCCTCAAGGGGCCCCTCACGGACTTCAAGACTCGGTCACATGGCGATAAATAGAGCATTTCGACACCAGGTAAGTCCTTTGTGGATGGTCAGCAGGCCGAGGTCTCGGCACCTAAGTTCCCGGCATCGACTCTGAATCGCTCATCAAGGTTCCCCTCAAGTACTTCTGCCGAAGCGGCCTCAGTGCAGCGCCCGCGCCAGCTGCGGAATTCGCCCGCCAGCCAGCAGCACGTCGACCTGGCGCGGCGACAGCTGATGCCTCGCCTGGTACTCCTCGCCCCGCGTCTGATTCCGCACGGTGAACTCCGCCGTCTCCGCCAGCCGATGCAGCCCGGACACGCACAGCACGTCGTCGCGCTGGATCTTCTCGCCGTCCTCCGGCTCGGCGAATTCGAGCGGCAGCACCCCGAAGTTGACCAGGTTCTGCCAGTGAATCCGCGCGAACGACCGAGCCAAAACCACCCGCAGGCCCAGGTAGCGAGCGGTGATCGCGGCGTGCTCCCGCGACGAGCCCTGTCCGTAGTTCTCCCCCGCCACCACGAAATGCTCCGGGCTGTCGGCCGCGCGCTTCGGGTAGTCCTCGTCAATCCGGGTGAACGTGAACTCGGACAGCTTGGGGATGTTCGAGCGGTACGGCAGCGCGCGTGCGCCGGCGGGCGAGATTTCGTCGGTCGACACGTCGTCTCCGGCCTTCAGCAGGACCGGGCCCTCGATCTCGTCCGGCAGCGGCTCAAAGTCCGGCAGCCCGGCGACGTTCGGGCCCTTCACCAGTTCCTCCCGCAACGCCTCGTCCTCGGGCAGCGGGGCGGTGAAGACGCGCGGGTCGGCCGCCGAACGAGCCGGTCCGGAAACCCGCGGGTGGGCGAGGTGGTGGACGGCGGCGTAGTCGCGCGGATCGGTCAGCACGCCGGTCAGCGCCGACACCGCGGCGGTTTCCGGCGAGCACAGCCAGACCGAATCGTCCGAGGCGCCGGACCGGCCGGGGAAGTTCCGCGGGAACGTGCGCAGCGAGTTCGTGCCGGGCGCGGGCGCCTGGCCCATCCCGATGCAGCCGAGGCAGCCCGCCTGGTGTACCCGGGCCCCGGCCGCGACGAGGTCGGTGAGGTGCCCGCTGCGGGCCAGTTCGACGAGGATCTGCCGCGAGGTCGGGTTGACGTCGAAGCTGACCGAATCGGCCGTCTGCCTGCCCCGGACGGTGGCCGCGGCGACGGCGAAGTCCCGGAACCCGGGGTTGGCCGACGAACCGATCACCACCTGCCCCACCGGAGTCCCCGACACCTCCCGCACCGGAACCACGTTGCCGGGCGAAGACGGCTTGGCAACCAGCGGCTCCACAGTGGACAGATCGATCTCGTCTTCGATGTCGTAGGAAGCGTCACGTCCGGCGCGCAGGTCCTGGAAGTCGTGTTCGCGACCCTCCGCCCGCAGGAACGCGCGGATCGCCTCGTCGGCCGGGAACACCGTCGCGGTCGCGCCCAGCTCGGCGCCCATGTTCGCGATCACGTGCCGGTCCATCGCGCTCAGGCAGGCCAGCCCCGGCCCGTGGTACTCGATGATCCGGTGCCGCCCGCCGCTCACGCCGTGCCGCCGCAGCATCTCCAGCACTATGTCCTTAGCGGACACCCACGGCGGCAGCTCGTTGTCCAGCCGGACGCCCCAGATCTCCGGCATCCGCAGGTAGAGCGGCTCCCCGGCGATGGCCAGCGCCACCTCGAGGCCGCCGACCCCCACCGCGAGCATGCCCAGCGCACCGGCCGCGCAGGTGTGCGAATCGGACCCGGCGAGGCTCTTGCCCGGGACGCCGAACCGCTCCATGTGCGTCGGATGCGAAACCCCGTTGCCCGCTTTGGAGAACCACAGCCCGAACCGGCGGCAGGCCGAGCGCAGGTAAGCGTGGTCCTCGGCGTTCTTCTCGTCCGCCTGCAGCAGGTTGTGATCGACGTACTGGACGCTCAGCCCGGTCCGCGCGCGGTCGAGCCCGAGCGCCTCCAGCTCCTGCATCACGAGCGTGCCCGTGGCGTCCTGAGTCAGCGTTTGATCGACCCGCAGGCCGATCTCGGTCCCGGGTTCGAGCCGGCCGGCGACCAGGTGCTCGGCCAGCAGCCGCCCGGCGAGAGTCTGTTCGCGTCCCACCCTCGGGCGAGTACCCGTTTCCGGCGCGGCGAACCGCGATGTTTCCGCCCCGCGGGCGCGGGCAATCCGGGGATCAAGAACGGCGGAAGGAGACTGGGATGCCGCAGCAGGCTTGGAGTTCGAAACGCGAACGGCAGTACCAGCACATCGAGGAGTCGCAAGAGGAGCGCGGCGCGAGCGAGAAGCGCGCCAAGGAGATCGCCGCCCGCACGGTGAACAAGAACCGGGCGCAGTCGGGCGAATCGGACCGCGCGAGCAAGACCTCGGTGCGCGACAAATCGCCGCAGCAGCGCGGCGGGCACCGCTCCGGCAAGCGGCTCGGGCCCGGCGGCCCGACGCGCGACCAGCTCTACAACGAGGCGAAGCAGCGCAATATCCACGGCCGGTCCACGATGACGAAGAAGGAACTGGCGAAGGCGCTGGGCCGGGGCTGACTCCACCGCGATGAACCAGCGCCCGATCCTCGGCGACCTGCACACCTCGGCGTTGGTGTCGCGGGAAGGGGTGATCGAGTGGCTTGTGCCTGCCGCGGTTCGACTCCCCCGCGTGCTTCGCCGCGCTGCTGCACGACGAGCGCGCGGGTGTGGGAGCTCGCGGACGGCGGACCGGCGACCCGCCGCGGTCACGTCGGCGATTCCCTCGTCCTGGCCAGCGAATGGGAGTCGGCCGAGGGTGCCGTCCGCGTGCTCGACTTCACGCCGCCGCGCGACGGGGCGGCGGATGTCATCCGGATCGTGGAAGGCTCCGCGGCCGGGTCTGGACTTGTCTGCGGCGGCCTCGACCTCAGCGGCGGCCGGGTCGCCCCGTCGATGTCCACTGCCGGACTCGGGCTGCGCCTGCACGCCGACGCCGCCGCCGAGTACGCGGTCGAGGAGGGCCGATGAGCACCGCCGAACCGCTCGCCACCGGATTCCCTCAAGGAGCCCTTCACGGACCGGACCGCAGCTATCCGCCCGGGACCGTCTCGCCGCCCAGAGCGGCCAGCACCTCACCGCTGTAGTACGACGACAGCCGATTCGACGCGAGGAACACGTACGACGGCGCGAGATCGTCCGGATGCGCCGCCCGCTGGAACGGTGCCTGCAGACCGAATTTCTCCACCTTCTCCGGCGGGAACGTCGACGGGATCAGCGGCGTCCACACCGGACCCGGCGCGACGCAGTTCACCCTGATCCCCCGGTCGGCCAGCGCCTGCGCCATCGCGTACGTCCAGGAGTGGATCGCGCCCTTCGTCGCCGAGTAGTCGATGAGGGTTTTGTTGCCGCGCAAGCCGTTCACCGAACCGGTGTTGATGATGACGTCGCCGTCGCCGAGATGCGGCAACGCGGCGGCGGTCACCCGGAAGTAGCTGTGCAGGTTCACGTCGAACGTGTGCATCCATTGCTCTTCGGTCAGGTCCTCGGGACTGTCGACCGGCCATTGCGTCGCCGCGTTGTTGACCAGGATGTCCAGACCGTCCAATTCGGACAGCGTGTGCCCGACGATGTCCCGGCACTGGCTCGCCTCGGCGAGATCACCGGGCAGCAGCAAGCATTCCCGCCCCTCGGCGCGCACCCGATCGGCCGTGTACTCGGCGTCTTCGTGCTCGTTGAGGTACGAGATCGCGACGTCCGCGCCTTCTTTCGCGAAGGCGATCGCGACCGCGCGACCGATGCCGGAGTCGCCGCCGGTGATCAGCGCGCGTTGTCCGGCGAGCAGGCCGCGGCCCTCGTAGTCGGTCATCGAATCGCGCGGCTGCGGGTCCATTTCCGCGGTGGTGCCCGGCGGGTCCTGCTGCTGCGGCGGTCGGATGCGGTCTGCCATGCGGGAGTCCTCCCCGGAAGGTCGGTGCCGTCGCCGTCCGGCTACCCGCTCCGGAGCACTTCAATCACACGAACGGCCGCGCAACCGTTCCCCTGCGACGGTTGCGCGGCCCCTCGCCCCCTGGCCCGCTCTGCGGATGCGCGGCGGTTACCCCGCTCCGCGACCAGCAAACCCGGGGACGATCAGTAATCGTGCGACATCGCCTCGGCCAGCACGCCGGTCTCCGGATCGGGCATGGCGCGGGCGGCGTCCGCCTGCCCTGAACCGTACGCTCCGCAAGGCGTACGCCGAGCTGGAATCGGCCCGTTTCGCCGTCCCCAGGCCGGGTACGCCTCGAGCAGGAAGGAGGAAGAACCGTGCTGGAGGAAATGAACCGGACTCCCCCGCGGGAGAAGTCCACCGCGGACCTCGCGGCCGATCTGACCACTTCCCTCAAACGCCTGCTCCAAGACGAATTCCGCCTGCCGCTGGCCGAACTGCAGACGAAGGGCAAGCGCTTCGGCATCGGGGCCGGTCTCGTCGGGTTCGCCGGGATCCTGGCGCTCTTCGGCGGCGCGACGCTGATCGCCGCGGCGGTGCTCGGCCTCGCGCTCGTGCTGCCCGGCTGGCTCGCCGCGGTGCTCGTCGGGGCCGCGCTGCTGCTGGTCGCGGGGCTCGCCGCGCTGGTCGGCGGCAAGGAGGCGAGCCGCGCCGGCGGGCCGGCGCCGGAGGAGTCCGTGGACAGGGTGCGCGAGGACGTCGAGACGATGAAGCAGGTGCGGTCATGACGGAACGCAAGGTGGAAGAGGCCCGCGCGGACCGGGACGTCACCCGCGAGGAACTGGCCGAAACGCTGGACGCGCTGGGGCACAAGCTGGACGTCCGGACGCGCGCCGGCGAAAAGGTCGACGAGACGATCGACCGGGCGGCCGAACAGGTGGAGAAGACCGTCTCGGCCCCGGCCGCGGAGAAGGTCCGCGCCGGTGCGGAGGCCGTCCGGAGCAACCCGCTCCCGCTGTTCGCGGCGGTTTTCGGCGGCGTGTTCGTGCTGCGGTTCCTGATCCGCCGCCGGCACGCGCACCGGAAGCAGGGCGGCGCATGCTGACCGACCGGGAACAGCGTGCCCTGAACGAAATCGAGCGCGATTTGCGCGCGACGGATCCGCGGCTCGGCGCGAAGCTGGACCGCGGATCCGGCCGTCTCCACCCGCACCGCCGCCGCTCCGCGCTGGAGATCCTGGCGACGATCACCAGCGTCGTGCTGATCGCGACCGGCGCGTTCGACTCGCGGCCGGGCATGATCGTGGCGGGGGTCGTCGGCCTCGCGGTGCTCCTGGGCGGGCCGTTCGCGGTGCGGCACTGGAAAGCCGGCTCTCGCGCCGACCCGCCGGGCGTTCGCTAGATCACTGTCAGGAAACCGTCAACGACCGCCCCGCGAGCGCGTCCCGGGGGCCAGCCTGACCGGGTGACCGCAACTCTGTCCCGCCCGGAAACGCCGCGAACCGCCGACCGGCACCGGCTTTCCGTCGTCGGCGGCCTCGCCGCGCTGTCCCTCGACGCGATGGCGTCGGTCGCCTACGGGCCCGAGGCGATCGTGCTCGTCTTGGCCGTCGCCGGCGGAACGGGGCTCGGCTTCACGCTGCCCGTCACGCTCGCGATCGCCATCCTGCTCGCCGTGCTGACCCTCTCGTATCGGCAGGTCATCGCCGCGTTCCCGGACGGCGGCGGGGCCTACGGCGTCAGCCGCACCCACCTCGGCCGCCGCGCTTCGCTGGTCGCGGCCGCGTCGCTGATCGTCGACTACGTGCTGAACGTCGCGGTGTCCGTCGCCGCCGGAGTCGCCGCGCTGACGTCGGCGTTTCCCGAGTTGCTGCCGTACAAGCTGTGGCTCTGTCTCGGCGTGCTCGTGCTGATCACCGGCATCAACCTCCGCGGCATCGCCGAGAGCGCGCGGGCGTTCATCGTGCCGACCGCGGTGTTCGTCGGCTCGATCCTCACCGTCGTCGTAGTCGGTCTCTTCCGCAGCACTCCGGCCGCGAGCGTCGCCAGCGGGTACCTCCCCAGCCTTCAGACCGTCGGAATCCTGTTGCTGCTCAAGGCTTTCGCCAACGGCTGTGCCGCGCTGACCGGCGTCGAGGCGATCGCCAACGCGGTCCCGTCCTTCCGCAAACCGCGCGTGCGCCGGGCGCAGCGAGCGGAGGTCGCACTCGGCGGCCTGCTCGCGGTGATGCTGCTCGGGATCGCCGTGCTGATCGGGAAGTTCTCAATCCACCCGGTCGACGGCGTGACCGTGCTGTCGCAGGTGACCGCCGCGTCGCTCGGGAACGGTTTCGGTTACTACGTAGTGCAATTCTCCACCGTGGTCCTGCTGGCACTGGCCGCGAACACTTCCTTCGGCGGGCTTCCGGTGCTGGCGCAACTGCTCGCGAAACACAACAACCTGCCGCACGTTTTCGCCTTGCGCGCCGAGCGCCAGGTATACCGCTACGGCGTCGGTTTCCTCGCCATCGCTTCGGCTTTGCTGCTGATTCTCGCGAATGGCGACATGAACACCCTGGTGCCGCTGTTCGCGATCGGCGTGTTCGTAGGTTTCACGCTTTCGCAGATCGGAATGGTGCGGCATTGGTTCGGCGCCCGCCCGCGCGGCTGGCGAGGAAAGGCCGCGCTCAACGGTTTCGGCGCGCTGCTCACCGGACTCGCCGCGATCGTCGTCACCGCGACGAAGTTCGGCGAAGGCGGCTGGCTGATCGTGGTCGCGCTGCCGGTGCTCGTGCTGCTGATGGAATGGGTCCACCGCAATTACCGCCGCATCGGCGACCGTCTCGAACTCGGGCGCGTCCCTCCCCCGCCGCGACCCAACCGGTCGCTGGTGGTCGTCCCGGTCCACACGGTGTCCCGGCTGACCCGCGACGCGCTCGCCGCCGCGCTGTCGCTCGGCGAGCACGTCGAGGCCGTGTACGTGACACATCCCGAGGAGGAGGAGTCCGCGCGCGAGTTCGTCGAAGCGTGGGACCGCTGGCATCCGGACGTCACGCTGGTCCAGCTGCACGACGAACGCCGCCGCCTCGGCGAGCCGATCGCGGAACACCTCCGCCGGCACGCCGGATGCCACGTTTTCGTCCTGGTCGCCGAGGTCGAGCCGGAGCACTGCTGGCAGCGAGTCCTGCAGAACCGCCGCGGCGCGGTGCTGGCCCGGGTGCTGCGCCGCCGCTCGGAGGCGGTCGTCTGCCGGATGCGGTTCCGGGTCAAGGCTTAGCCCATTCCGTCCCGTTTTCCGGAATGCCCGTTTTCCCGGACCCGGCGGCGCGTTGCCCGATAGTACTTTCGGCCGATGTCCGCAGGGCGAAAACCCGCCGAAAGGCGTGGGCCATCCCGGGGGACTTTCCCTTGCCCCGGTTCCGGCGCCCAAGATCGTCTTAGGGTTGGGCGTATTCGTGATCTTGGAACCGGAATGAGGGGCCCATGCGGAAACGGACCAGAATTCTCGGCAGAACGCTCGCGGCGGCAGGCACCCTCGCGGCGCTGACGGTCGCCACGGCCGTGCCGGCGATCGCGGCGCCGCAGGCGAAAGCGGCCGAGCCGACCTCGGTCGAGCAGGACATCGCGCAGCTGTACCAGGACGTCGAAGACCTCTACAACGGGCTGCCCGCGAACGCGCTGCGCGGCGTCGACCCGCTGTTCGACTCGCCGGTGAAGCGGCCGGGCCAGCAGGCGCACGCCGCGCAGGGCCCGATCCCGGGCTGCACCGAGGGATCGCTGCTGACGTATGCGAACAAGCTCGCTTCCACGCTGACCCCGACCGAGGGCCAGGCGCTCAGCGCGCTGAGCGCGATCAGCCAGCTCTACACGCAGGCCGTCGCCAGCGACAAGACCCCGCAGGTCTTCGGCACCGACGGCCAGTACACGCCGCGCGCGGGCTCGACGATCGACAAGCTGCGCGGGTTCTGGGACATCGAGAGCTGGAACATCCAGCTGGTCGCCTGGAAGGGCACCGACCTGGGCAGCCAGGACCGCACGACGCAGACGTTCAAGCTCGGCCTCGACCCGAAGCGGGCCGCCGCGGCGGGCGCGCTCGCGACCAAGGTGCTCTACGAGGTCCCGGCCCTGCAGGGCGGCCGCAACCCGCTGCTGACCCTGAACGCGTTCTCCGCCCCGGCCGACAGCCTCGGCGGCAAGCGCGTCATGCTCGGCGACGGCCTGCTCGACGTGGTCAACCACCTCGGCTTCGACGACGTGTCGGTCGAAGCGGTCGTCGGCCACGAGTACGGCCACCAGGTCGACTTCGCGCACAACAACTACCCGCGCAACGAATCCTCCGAAATGGGCCCGGACGCGTACGGCGGCTACTTCGTCGCGCACGCCAAGGGCGAGGCGTGGAACGCCCGCGCCCAGCAGGAGGTCAGCTACCTCGACGCCTCCATCGGCGACTGCTTCCACAGCCACGGCACCCCCGACCAGCGCAAGGCCGCCGGCGCGTGGGGCGAGAAGCAGGCCGTGAGCCAGAACAACCCGAACCGGATCATCCCGTCCGCGACGATGATCGAAAAGTTCCAGAAGGAATACCCGAAGCTGATGCCGCCCGCCACGGCGGCACTGGCCTCGGCGCACTGATTCTCTTGAGGTGAAAGGCCCCGTCTCCGCTTCTGGGAGACGGGGCCTTTCACGTGCTCAGGTGGCGATGGTGGCCAACGGGTCCAGGCCATAGGTGCGGGCGTAGCCGTTCTCGGTGCCGACGAGCAGGTCGACGACCTCGAAATACCGGTCCCAGAACGGAGTTTCCCGCAACGCGTCGATCAACAGCTGGTAGGCGTCGTGGTCGTCGGCCTCCCAGACCCAGACGTCGGTGACGCGCGCGGAGTAGAACTCGGTGTCGTAGAAGCGCGACCGGACGCCCGTGGTTTTCGCCTCGATCGCCGGGACGACTTGGGCGGCGAAGGCGTCGGCCCGTTCCTGCGGGGTCAGGGCAAGCCATTCCGGCGTGGTCTTGACGAGCAGGAAGGCGGTGACCGGTGTTTCCATTGCTGTTCCTTGGAGGTCAGGCTTCGAAGGCAGGCTTGAGGATTTCGGCGCACCACTGTTCGAAAGTGGTCGGAGACGCGGTTTCCGCAGTGCGCGTGACACCGGCGTCGAGACCGTTGTCCTTGGCGTGCTTCATGTCCGCGATGCCGTGGACGAAGGTTTCGTTCAGCCCGTAGCCGATGAGCGTGCCGCGCAGGTCGTCCAGCGACTCGCGCTCGTAGCGGACCGGACGGCCCAGCTGCTCGGTCATGATCCGGGCGACATCGTTGGGGGACAGGTCTTCCGGCCCCAGAACCGGGACGTCGGCGAACCCGGTCCAGGACCGGTCCCGCAACAGCCGAGCGGCGACCGCGGCGATGTCCGCGACGGCGACGAGCGGAGCCTTGCGATCCGGGTCCAGTACGTCGGCGTAGACGCCCTTCTCCCAGATCGAGTCGACCTCCTCCAGCAGATTCTCGAAGAAGGACGGGTTGGCGAGCGCCCGATACGCGACCCCGGTCCCCGCGATGAGCTCGTCCGTCGCGAGCGACGCGGTGACGAGCCCCGCCTGATCGGCGACCGCCGTGCCGCGCCCGAGCGCCGAAACCCCGACGACATGCCCGACCCCGTGCGCGGCGAACGCCTTCGCCGCCGGGCCGGTAAAGCCGCTCCACCCGTCCGCCGGAGTCCGCGACGAATCCGGCGGGACGACCCAGAAGACGGCGTCCGCACCCGCGAAAGCCCGGTCGACCACGTCAGCGTCGCCGTGCGAACCGACGACCACCTCGACCCGTTCGCGCACCGGATCCGGCAGCCGCGCGGGATCGCGGACGATCACCCGCAGGTCCTCGCCCGCGTCGAACAGCAGGCTCAGCACGCGGCTGCCGATGTTTCCGGTAGGGGCAGTGATGACGATCATGAAAACCTCGTGAATTAGGACCGATGAGTACGCCCTCGATCTTGCTGAGCACGGCCGTGATGCCACAATGGGAACTTCGGCACGCAATCCTTGCCTGAACTGGAATGACCCTGGTGAACAGCCTGAACCCGGCGATCGACGCCAACCTCGCCGTCGCTTTGGACGCCCTGCTGACCGAGCAGAGCGTCACCCGCGCCGCCGCGCGCCTGCACACCTCGCCGGCCGCGATGAGCCGCACGCTCGCCCGGTTGCGACGCATCCTGCAGGACCCGCTGCTGGTCCGGGCCGGGCAAACCATGGTCCCCACTCCGCGCGCCCAGTCCCTGCGCGAGGAGGCCGCCGCCGTGGTGCACAGCCTGGGCGCGCTGCTCAGCCCCGGCACCGTCGTCGACCCCGCGACCCTGCGCTCCACCTTCACGATCCAAGCCGCCGACCTCGTCGGCGCGGCTCTGGCTGTCGGCCTCCTTCAGCTCACGCGAGAGGAAGCCCCCGGCATCTCCCTGCGAGTCCGAGCCGAGGAATGGGAAGCCGGTTCGGCCCTCCGAGACGGACGACTCGACCTCGAAGTCGGCTCCATCGACCACGTCGACCCCGAAACGCAAGTCGAAGAACTGCTCACCCTGCGCATGGTCGCCGCCGTCCGCCCCGGCCACCCCCTCGCTTCGGCCCCCTTGACCCCGACCCGGCTCGCTGCCGCCGACCACGTCGCGGTCAGCCGCCGCGGCCGGTTCACCGGCCCCCTCGACGCCGCACTGGCCGAACACGACCTCCGCCGCCGCGTCGTGATCGTCCTGCCGAGCCACCTGGCCGCGATGACGCTCGCCGCACGCAGCGACGTCGTCTGCCTGATCCCCGCGTCGCTCCCCGGCGAACCCCCGTCGCCGCTCACCGCCGACGCCACCGCACTCGGCCTGCGGCTTCTCGACATCCCGGTTCCGTTGCCCCCCTTGACGATCGGCATGGCGTGGCACCCGCGCCAATCCGTCGACGGGGCACACCGCTGGCTCCGCGACGCGGTGCGGCGGACGCTTCGCGCGCCCTGCTAGCCCAAGTCCGTGAGGGGAACCCTGAGGGACTCTGATTCCCTCAGGGTTCCCCTCACGGCTGTTGTCTCGGCTCGCGTTACCGCGGCGGGACGTCCACGCGGTTTCGACCGACCTGAGGGACGTCTTCCTTCAGACCTGACGCTTGCCCCGGTGTGCGGACCTGCCGTTGCCCGGCAGTTCGTCCACTGTGCTCATCCGCTCAGTCCCCGCCGCACCGATGCGGCGGTTAATGCCCTTCACTTTTTCTATTGACCTTCACCGAAACTGAGCTATAGGGTTTCACCACAGTTAATGGCATTAACACCACTCGGCAAGAGGAGCAGACCCATGCGCAGCACCGACCCGACCACCTCGCGAACCCTTCGCCGCCGCAGCCTGCGGACTGCCTTGCTCACAATCCCGCTGACCGCCGCCGTCCTCGGAGCCGCACCCGCTCAAGCCGCCGCCCCTGGCCCCGCTTCGCTGACCTGCCAAGGCAAAGGCGTCGACCAAGGTGCGAAAGCCCGTCACCGGGCCGAAATCCTCATCCACGCGCCGCTGCACACGATCTGGGACCTGCAGACCGACGTGGAAGCCTGGACGTCCTGGCAGAAACCCGCCGCCCCGATGACCGTGCGGCGGCTGGATCCTGGCCCGCTGCGCAAGCATTCGCGGTTCCAGGCGACCGTCGACGTGCCCACGGCTCCCCCGAGCACAGTGGTCATCAGCTCCACCGTCCAGCAACTCCAGCGCGGCAAGTGCCTCCGCTGGACCGGCCCCGCCGACAGCGCCGGGTACCACATCGACGGCGTCCACGTCTGGACCTTCGCCCCCGTCCGCGGCGGCATCCTCGTCCGCACCGAGGAAAGCCACTCCGGAGCCCAAGCCGACCCGTCCTCCGACATGGGCCTCGAAACCTGGCTCGCCGACCTCAAAACCGCCGCCGAAACCAGCACCTGCGACGGGCCACGCCAGCACTGAGCCGCCGTGGGCGCACGGCTCGAGACCGCGGCCCGGCGTCCGACCGGCCTGGCGGCGGGCTGGGCAGACACCACCGCCCTGGCCCGCCCGCAGCGCCGCCACCGGTCGGCACAGTCCCGAGCAGAACGCCCTCCGCCCGCACCGCACCCAGACGACGACCAAGTCGCCCCAGCAGCTCACACCGCACCCAGGCAACGGCCAACTCATCCCAGCGGATCACTCCGCACCCAGACGACGGCCAAGTCGCCCAGCGGATCACACCGCCCCCAGTCAACGGTCTAACAACCCCAGCAGCCCACACCGCAGCCAGACGACAACCAAGCCACCCAGCAGATCACTCCGCGTCCAGCACCGACCGCAACGTCCGCAGCAGCGGCGCGGCCTCGGCGCCGAACATCTCCGCGTCCACCCGCTCCACCGCGGTCACCGCCTGGCCTGCCAGGTCGCGGCCCTTTTCGGTCAGCCGCACCAGTTTCGCGCGCGTGTCGCCGGAGTCGACCGTCCGCGTCACCAGTCCGGCCGTCTCCAGCCGGGCGATCACCTGGGACGTCATCTTGATGTCGGTGCCCGCCCGCGCGGCGAGTTCCTGCTGCCGCGGCGGTGCGCCGTGCGTTTCCATCCACCAGCAGCACGCGAGCAACACGAACTGCACGTGCGTGAGGCCCAGCGGTTCGAGCGTCTGCCGGATTCGCCGCTGCCACGCCAAAGTCACGTGCCACAGCAGGAAACCCGGGCTGTCCCCCGGGCCCGCGAACCGCGTCATCGCGCGGACCGCTCCGCGCTCGCCAGCAAATCGCTCATGGCGACCGGGAAGTCCTCGCTGATCTGCGGCCCGAGTTCCGGCCCCGCCTCCCCCTCGATCTCCAGACGATGCGTGACGCGCGTGCCGCCGTCCGCGAGCGGGGCCAGCGTGTGCCGGAACCGCAGCACCACCTCGCCGAAGCGCGTTTCGTCCTCGTAGACCTCGTTTTCGGTCAACTCCGTGATGCGCGAACGGAACGTGTCCTGCCCTTGCGGGGTGACCGACAGCTCGGTCCCTTTCTCGAACGGTCCGTGCAGTTCGAACCGGTCGCTGCGCTCGCTCAGCGGCGTTCCGCTGTGCAGGGCCCGCAACGCCGCCCACACCGCGTCCGGGCTCGCCGAGGTTTCCGCGCTGTAGTCAGTGGTCCACATGATCCGTCCTCCCAGTTAGTCTGCGCAGAGATTATCTGCGCGCAGACTAACTGGCAAGCCCGAGCCGCGCGGCCCCTCACTCCGGCCAAGCACTCCCCTTGATCATCTCCACGAAGTCCGTCCGCTCGAACCCTGGATCGAAATAGGCGAGCACGTCGTCGTTCATGGTGCCGAACGTCGTCTCCGGACGGTCGGCCATCCCGTCCCGGAACGCGCGCAGGATGCGGTTCTTGAAGTCCGGCCGCGGATGCGCCGCGACGACCTCCGTGCGCTGGTCGCCGTCGATCTCGGCCAGGCCGAGGCCGAGCACGTCGGTTTCCACGCCCAGCGTCACCACCGCCACCTCCGGGGCCAGCCGCAGCGGGATGTCCGGCGTCGTGTGCAGGGCGATCGCGAGCCAGACGTTCCGGGCGTCCTCCTCCGAACGGCCGTGGTCGAGGAGGAACGTCCGGGCGGCCTCGGCGCCGTCGAGTTCGAAGCGGCGGTCGGAGGTCGCGTACCCGTCGGTGAGCCCCAGGTCGTGGAACAGCCCGCCGACGTACGCGAGTTCCGGATCCACCGTCAGCCCGCGCGCCGCGGCTTTCAGCGAACCCCACAGGAACACGCGCCGCGAATGGTGGAACAACGTCTCGTCGGCGACGTCGCGCACCAGCGCCGTCGCCTCGCGCACCAGCGCGGTATCCGGAATCTCGATCCCGGCGATCACTTCGGGCACCACAGACCTCCTCGGGAAATGGGGCTTAGCCCGAGTCTCGCCCGGCGAAGTCCGCGTTCCCACTGCGAAAACCGACCACGTGCCCACAGATCCGGACAGGGGTCAGGAGACCGTGGTCTCGAAGCGGGCACGGTACTGGCTCGGCGAAATCCCCAGGCGCGCCACGAAGACGCGCCGCATCGTCTCGGAGCTGCCGAATCCGGAGGCACGGGCGGTTTCCGCGACGCCGTGCCCCGCGCCGAGGAGGGATTTCGCGTGATCCAGCCGCACCTGCTCGACATACTTCGCCGGCGTCGTGTCCAGTTCGCTCGCGAACAGCCGCGCGAGATGCCGGGCGCTGACACCCGCCCGCGATGCCATCGCGGACGCGCTGTGGTCGAGCGCGGGCTGCGCCGAAACCAGGTCGGTCACCTCACGCAGCGTCGGCGTGCTCGGCCGCGGCATCCGCAACGGCGCGGAGAACTGCGACTGGCCGCCCGGCCGTTGCATGAACATCACGAGACCGCGCGCGACGGTGCGCGCGAGATCGGGGCCGTGGTCCTGTTCGACCAGAGCGAGCGCCAGGTCGATGCCCGCGGACACTCCCGCCGAGGTGAAAATGTCGCCGTCCCGCACGAAAAGCGCGTCGGGAAGCACTTCGACGTCCGGGTGCGCACGAGCGAGCCGGGCCGCGTGCCGCCAATGCGTGGTGGCGCGCCGTCCGGACAGCACGCCCGCCGCGGCCAGCGCGAAGGAACCGGTGCAGATCGACACCAGCCGACCAGCACGCGGCGCGATCTCCCGGATCGCGGCGACCAGACCGGCCGGCACGCCGTGCTCCACCAGCCCGTCCCCGCCGGCCACCACGACGACATCCGGATCCGGCGTCTCGGCGACCGGCCCGTCCACCGGCAGCCGGACGCCCACCGACGTCGCCACCGGCGCTCCCGACGGCGACCGATAGCTGATCGAGTACCCGGCCCCGGCCAGATTCGCCTCGGCGAACACCTCGGCGGGCCCGGTCACGTCGAGCATCTTCACGCCGTCGAACACGACGAAAACCACGCTCGCGCCCATGATCCGACCTCCGCGGCCCAGCATGGCAGACCGTCAGGCGGACGCGAACCGGAGCACCGCCGCGTCGTACTGGGCGCGAGCGAACCGGAACGGCCCGAACCCGCGGTAATCCCGCTCCGGACGACGCGGCTGCCCGAAAGAATCCCAGACGACATCGTCCTCGGTCACGGTAATGCGCGCCAGCAGCGGCCAGCAGCCCTCGCTCCCGCACGAACAAGCGAGGAGCAGGCTTTTGCCCTCCTCCGCGGCGAGGCCGTGGAAGTGATCGGTCTTCGTGCCGCGGAAGCAGTCCTGGGGCAGACCGCCGTAAGCATCCCCGGCCGGGGACATGCCTTCCGCGAGTTCGAACCGGTCGATCAGTTCGGTCAGCGCGACGTCGTCGACGTACGGCACCAAGACCGGGCCGCCTGTCAGGGAGGGCGGATGAAACTCGAAGCGAAGCGTGGCCACCGCCCGGATTATCCCCGCACCTCACGCCGGGGTTTCGTCCGCCTCCCTCCGCTCAGCCAAGATCTCCGTCACCCGCTCGCTGGGCAGCGCGCTCCGCAGCGCCAGCGCCATCACGATCGCGGTCAGCACCAGCGACGCCACCGCGCCCAGCGAAAAGTCCAGGACGCCGAGGTTCCCGGCATGGCTGGACGCCTCCGGATACGTGCCGAGGTAGCTGATCACCGCGAGCCCGGCGAACCACACCAGCACCCACCAGCCGTGCCGGAAGTCCATGCGCGGGGTGCGCTTCGAGAAAGTCTGGTTCGCCGCCAGCAAGAGGTACCCGAAGACGATCACCACGAACAGCTTCCAGTTCGTGTCCCAGCCGGTCCAGTAGATGATCAGGTTGGTGGAGAACAGCGCCAGGAACGCGACGGCCCCGGTCGTGCCGCGGCCGAGCCGGAACGGGCGGTCGTGGCCGGGCAGTTGCTTGCGCATCGCGAGCAGCACCAGCGGCCCGGAACCGAACGAGAGCACCGTGCTGTTCGTGACGAACGAAACCAGCTGGCTCCACCCGGGGAACGGCAGGAAGAAGAAGCAGCCGACGGCGAACGCCAGGATCAGGCTGACCCACGGCACGCCCGCGGAGTTCACCTTCGACAGCCCGGACGGCGCGTTCCCGTTGCGCCCCATGGCATACGAGATGCGCGCGGTGACGCCGGTGTAGATCAACCCGGTGTCGCCGGGCGAGATGATCGCGTCGGCGTACAGCAGCGCGGCGAGCCAGCCGATGCCGAGCACGGTCGAGATCGCGGCGAGCGGGCCGAACGTGGCCAGCACGTCGCCGCCCGCGGTGAAGTTCGCGCCGACGTGTTCCCAGCCCTGTTTGGCGATCGCGTCCGACGGGACCGCGCCGATGAACGCGATCTGCAGCAGCACGTACAGGATCCCGGTGAGCACCACCGAACCGATGAGCGTCAGCGGCACGGTGCGTTTCGGGTTGGCCGTTTCCCCCGCCAGCTCGACGCCTTGCCGGAACCCGAAGAACGAGAACGCGATCCCGGCGCTCGCGACCGCGGAGAAGATCCCGTGCGTCCCGTACGGGGCGAACCCGCCGAAGCCCGCGAAATGATCAGTGTGGAAAGCTGTCACCAAGAATACCACGATCACCAGCGCGATGACCGCGAGTTTCCACCACACGAGCACGTTGTTGATCCGGGAGAACCAGCGCACGCCGAAGAAATTCACCAGCACGAAGAACGCCAGCAACGCGACCGAGATCCCGGTGCCCGCCGGGGTGAGCACGGCGTTGCGGTCCGCGTCGAGCCTTTCCAGCCAGGGCACGTAGTTCGTGGCGTACTGGACGACCGCGAGCACCTCGATCGGCGAGACCGCGGCCGCCGCGATCCAGGTGACCCAGCCCATCGAGAAGCTCGCGAACGATCCGTACGAATAGTGCGGGTACCGCGCGACGCCGCCCGAATGCGGGAACATCGTGCCCAATTCCGCGTAGGTCATCCCGATCAGGACGAACATGACCGCGCCGATCACCCACGACACGATCGCCGCGGGCCCGGCGAGCTGCGCCGCCTTGAGCGCGCCGAAGAGCCATCCGGACCCGATGATCGACCCCACCGCCGTGAACAGCAGCCCGATCGGGCCGAAATGCTTCTTGAGCCGTTTGTCGTCCCCCGCCACGGCCGCCGGGGCCTGCTGTTCGGTCGTTCCGGCTTTGTCCACGGCGCGGCCTCCTGCCGGGTCGGCTGGTCCGCTTCCACTGTCCTCCCGCGGCGGCGCGCGCAGAATAAGCGGACATAAGATCGTTACCTAGTGCACCGGTTCGGCGCAGGGCCGCGATCCTGCTCGGTTTGCCGTTGCGGCACAACGGTATTCGCGAGCTATGTCCGACATTGCCGGTTTCGTGCGCCGGGCTACCAGCTCGCGCGGAGAATGCCGGTCACGTCCGCCGCCGAGACCTCGCGCGGGGTGTTGGCCAGTACGCCGTCCGCCAGGGTGTCGGCCACCAGGTCCGGCAGATCTCCTTCGCTGATGCCGAATTCGCGCAACCGGCCGGCCAGTCGCACGTCCGCGACCAGCCGTTCGACCGCCGCGATCGCCGCGTCCGCGTTGTGCGCGAACGATTTCCGCGCATCGGCGACGCCCAGCGGTTCCGCCAATCGCGCCAGGCGTTCTTCCCGCACCGCGCGGTTGAACCGCAGGCATTCGCCCAGCACCAAAGCCAACGCCTGGCCGTGCGGCAGGTCGAACCGGCCGCCCAGCGAGTGCCCGACGCCGTGCACCACGCCGAGTCCGGTCGTCCGCATCGCCAAGCCAGCCGTGTGCGCGGCCAGCATCAGATTCGCCCGCGCCGCCAGATCTCCGCCGTCGGAAACCGCGCGACGCAGGTTTTCCGCGACCAGCCGGACGGCTTGCAGGTCCAGACCATCCGCCCACGGATTCGGCCGGGCGGAGAGAAATGACTCCACCGCATGGGTCAGGCAGTCGATTCCGGCGGCGGCGGTCGCGCGAGGCGGCAGGCTCAGCGTGAGCGCCGGGTCGAGAAGTGCATACCGGGCAAGGCAAGTCGGGCCGCCCAAGTAGCACTTGCGCTGCCGCACGGGGTCCGTGATGACGCCGAGGTCGTTGCATTCCGAACCGGTGCCGGACGTGGTCGGGATCGCCACGATCGGCAACGCGGGCGCCAAATCCGGTGAATCCTCGGTGCTCCAGCCCAGTTCGGTCGCCGGACGGTCGTTGACCGCGGCGAGCGCGATCGCCTTCGCAGCGTCCAAAGCGGACCCGCCGCCCAGCGAGATCACCGCTTGCGCACCTGCGGCACGCACGAAGGCGCCGCCCGCGTCGACGTCGTCGGTGGTCGGATTCGGATGCACTTCGGAGAAAACCTCGACCGCCAAACCGTCTTGCCGCAATAACTCTGACGTCTGCTCTGGCAGCGGAGTCGCGACCAGTCCGCGGTCACTGACCAGCACGACTTTCCGCACACCGATAGTCCGGACCAATCGCGGCAACTGCTCGACAGCACCGGCGGCGAAGGTGGCAGCCGGATAAGGCCCGATTTCGATGGCCGGGATCTCGGTCATGACTTCCTCCCGAACCGTTCCTCGTCGACAGCGACGCCCAGCCCCGGCGCGGACGGCACGTGCAGCAGGCCGTCGGCGTCGATGTCCAGCGGGGCGGCGAGCAGGAAGTCGCGCCGCTGCGGCGTCCACACCGGTGGGTCGTAAGGGAATTCCAGATACGGTCCCCCGCCGACGCCCGCGGTCACGTGCAGGTTCGCGAGCAGGCCGAGGCCGTTCGACCAGGTATGCGGCGTGAAAAGCCGGTTGCGCGCCAGCACCAGTTCGGCGAGCGTGCGGGCGCGGAGCATTCCGGCGGCGAGCGCGACGTCCGGCTGGTAGACGTCGAGCGCGTCGGATTCCACCAGGTCCAGCAGCTCTCGGAAGGTCCGGACCATTTCTCCCCCGGCGACGCGAATCCCGGTGTCCCGCACCGCGCGCAGGCCGGGCCGGTCGTCCAGCGGCAGCGGTTCTTCGAGCCAGAACACGTCCAGCTCGCGCAGCGCCTCCGCGAACCGCCGGACCGCTGCCGGGTCGAGCGAGGGCCGCACGTCGCCCGGCATCCGCCACGCCTGGTTCAGGTCGGCCATCAGGGTCATCTCCGGCCCGACTGCCTCGCGGACCGCTCGCATGGTGCGGATTCCACCGGCGAAATCGTCCGCGGCCAGCCGGATCTTCGCCGCCCGGAACCCTTCGTCGCGGATCCCGGCCATCACCTCGGCCCGCTGTTCGGCGGGCAGGATCCGGCCGGTCGACGCGTACGCCGGGATCGCGTCCGCCGCGCCGCCGAACAGCGTCGCGACCGGGACGCCGAGCACCTTCCCGATGACGTCCCACAGCGCGATCTCCAGCGGCCAGTAGCGCCCGGCGTGGAACGCGATGGTCTCGAGCGCCCGCACGTGCCTGCTGATCGCCATCGGATCGTGGCCGAGGAACAGCTCCGCGTACGGCTCGAAGCCGGCCATCGTGTCGCCGGAGCCGTAGCCGGCCACGCCCTCGTCGGTCACGACCTTGACCACCGTCGCGTCGAACCGCGTGCGCGGCACCGGATCCCAGGCGGCGTCGAACGGCGGATCGAGCGGCAGCGTCCCGGGCAGCAGCTGGATGTCGGCGATCTTCACTCTCCGGACGGTAACCCCGGATTGACGCTCGCCCAATCGTTGTTGCACAGTCCTCAACATGGCGAACCAGCGCACCTACGGTTCGGGTCTGGTCCGCGACGTCGACCTGCTCGAAGTCCTCGCACTGCCGGAAGCGCGCGACGGGCTCGGCGTGTCCCGCGTCGCCGAACTGTCCGGCCGGGACAAGGCACAGGTCTCGCGAGCCCTCGCGACGCTCGCCGACGCCGGTCTGGTGTCGCGCGACGAACACACCCGCGCGTACCGGCCGGGCTGGCGGCTGTTCGCGTTGGCCACCCACGCCACCGAAACGCACCTCGCGCACCTGGCCGCGCCCTTTCTGCGCGCGATCGTGGCGCGGCTGAACGAAACGACGCATTTGTGCGTTCTGCGCGCCAGCCAGGTGTTCACCCTCCGGAGCGAACTCGCGTCCCACGCTTTTCGCGGACTCGGCTGGGAAGGCGTCGGCGTCGACCCGTTCACGACCTCACCCGGACGGGTGTTATTGAGCGAATGGGACGAGGAAACCGTCGGCCAATGGTGGCGGACCTTCGCCGGCGCCGCCGCGCACCCGCTCCCCGATCTCCCCGGCGTCGCCGAGGAACTGCCGCCGCTCACGCTCGAGGCGCTGACCGCGAAGCTGGCCGGGATCCGGAAACGCGGCTACGAAACGGTGGACGAGGAGTTCGAGCCAGGATTGGTCGGCGTGTCCGCGCCCGTGTACGGCTTCCGCGGCGACATTGTCGCGGCAGTCAACGTGTCCGCCCCGAAATCGCGCCTCGGCGGCCGACTGCCCGCGGCGGGCCGCTTCACCCGCACTGTCGCCGACCGGATTTCCGCCGCACTCGGCGCCCCTCGCTGAACCGCGATCTGCAGGGCCCCAGACCGTTCATTTATGCTTCGCCAAATCGTCGTTTTCCCGGCAGGTGGTCGCCATGTACGAAATCCCGCCCACTGCGGCCATGCAACGCTGGTCGGTCTCGGTAGACGGGTCCAGTGCGATCTTCGCCTGCGCGCCGTGGCTCGAAGACCACACTGCCGACCGGGTGCTGCCGCGCGTGTGGCCGGGCCGCGGACTGGGCGTCAGCGACACCGACGCCGCCGGTTTCGCCGCCGCGATCGCCGAGACGATGAAGGCCCCGAACTACTGGATCGCCAGCCACGCCGCGGCGCGCGCCTGGCAGGACCAGCCGTGGTCCCCCGCCCGCCGCGACCAGGACGACGGGTTTGTGTACTTCGCGGGACCGTGCGGGGACGGGGGTGTCGCGGTGGGGTATCGCCCGGCTTATCACTTGCCGCTCGCGCTGCGGGATCTGCGGGGGCTGCGGATCCGGCTGGCGTCCTACCTGCGCGGGGCGCGCGTTCTGAGCTGAGGCTCCCTCAAGCCGACAGCCCGAACTCCTGCCGCGCGATCAACCCCCGCATCACCTCCGTCGTGCCGCCGCCGATCGTCTCCAGGATCGACTGCCGCCACAAAAACTCCGTATCCGTCCCGGCGACCACCGCCTCCGCCCCGCCGAACTCCACCCCAGCGCGGGCGATGTCCTGCGCCAGCACCGTGCCCGCCAGCTTGTGATACGCCGCCGGAACAGCGGCCGGTTCACCCCGGATCACCTCGCCCAGCAGGGCCAGCGCCAGCGCGTCCACCTCCGCGAGCCGCACCGCCAGCTCACCGACGCTCCGCCGCACCACCGGATCGTCGGCGACCCCGGCCGAGTCGAGCGCAGCCATCAGGTCGTGCAGATCCCGTCGCAACCGCTTCGGCGGGAACTGCACATGCCGCTCCACCGCGAGCGCCGAAGCGACGACCTGCCAGCCCTCGTTCTCCGCACCCACCCGATCGGCGACCGGGACCCGCACCCCGTCGAACCGGACCTCGTTCAGCCGTCCGCCGTCCAGGGTCGGGATCGGCGACACGGTGATCCCGGGGCTGTCCAGCGGGACGATCAGCACGCTCAGTCCGCGAGAGCGACTGTCCGGCGCCCCGGTCCGGCACAGCAGCCAAATGCAGTCCGACCAGTGCGCGTTGGACGTCCAGCACTTCGCCCCGTCGACCACGTAATGGTCGCCCTCGCGACGAGCCTTCGTGCGCACCGCGGCGAGGTCGGAGCCCGCGTCGGGTTCGGAGTAGCCGAGGCAGAAGTTGAGCCGACCGCGTCGCAGGTCGGCGAGGTACCGCTCGCGCTGTGCGTCGGTGCCGTGCGTCATCAGGGCTTTGGCCACCAGGCCCGGCCCCATCGGCGGGCGCGCCACCCGTGCGTAGGCCATCTCGTCCCAAAGGATGAACTCATACGCGGGCGAACGGCCACCGCCGCCGAACTCGGTCGGCCAGGACAGCGACAGCCAGCCCCGGTCGCCCAGCGCGCGGTAGACCCGGCGGACGCCGTCCGCGGTGTTCTTGCCGCGGTGGAAGTACCCGTCGGTGTCCCGGTATTCCCACAGGAACTCGAGGACCTCCGCGCGGAACGCCTCTTCTTCAGCGGTGAAGCCGAAATCCATCTCACTGCTCCCCGGTTGTCCAGTTGGGCTCGCGGCCCTCGGCGAACGCGCGCGGGCCTTCCTTCGCGTCCGGGTGCGCCCAGTGCATGCGCAGCAGCGACCAGCCGTACTCGCACGCCTGCCCGTAGCCCATCTCCAGCGAATTCCAGACCGCCTGCTTCGACAGCGACACCGCCTCCGGCGAGTTCCGCGCGATCGCCTGCGCCATTTCCTCGGCGTCGGCCATCAGGTCCTCCGAAGCGGACAGTTCGTCGACGAGTCCGAGCTGGTACGCGCGCTGGGCGGGCATCCGGTAGCTCTTGCCCATCAGCGTCATGCGCAGCGCCGAACCGAGCGGAAGCCGTTTCGCCAGGCCGATGTTCTCCATCGCGCCGACGAGACCGACGTTGACGTGGGTGTCCATGAAGGCCGCGTGGTCGGCCGCCAGCACGATGTCCGCGTCGACGACGAAGTGCAGCCCGGCCCCGGCGACCAGCCCGTTCACCGCGCTGATCACCGGTTTCCACACCCGGTTCTGCCGCGGCGACCAGAACACCTCGTCGGTCAGCGGCCCGTTGCCGGTGCTCATCCCGCCGCGCCCGGCGACCGCGTGCACGTCGGCCCCGGTGCAGAAATGCCGCTCCCCCGCGCCGATCACGATCGCCGCGCGGATCCACGGGTCGTCGCGGACCTCGGCCCACATCTCGCGGATCACCGGCATCATCGACCCGGTCAGCGAGTTGCCCCGGTGCGGGCGGTTGAGCGTGATGCAGGCGACGTGGTCGCGCTTTTCGAACAGCACCTCGGGCGCGTCGCTCATCGTTCCTGGCCTTTCCGGCGGTACTTCGCCGCTACCTTGTCCGCGCACCCCGGCCGCAGTGCCTGGTGCCTGATCCGCTGCGAAAGCGGCCCGATCGGTCCCTCCACCGAGTACCCGATCGCGCCGAACGTCTGGTGCGCGACTTCCGCCGCCTCGACCGCCGCACGTCCGCCCGAACACCGCGCCGCGGCCGCCAGCGCGGTCCCGTCGGGATGTTCGTCGTCGAGCGCCAGTGCCGCCATCGTGGTGAGTTTTTCCGCCGAGGTAAGCGAAAGCCCGGCATTCACGAGAGGATGCGCGACCGCCTGGAAGGTCCCGATCGGACGTCCGAATTGGACTCTCGTGCGCGCGTGTTCGACAGCGAGGTCAAGCAACCGCCGTCCCGCACCGCTCAAGTACGCGGCCGCCGCGATGTCCGAGAGCGCCGTCGCCGTCTCGACGCGTTCCAACGGCTGACCTCGCGTCAGCGCAACCCGACCCCACTGCTCTCCGCCCAGCACTTCAACCGGCTCGACCGAACCAGCCTCGGCGAGCCAGGCACCAGCGCCGTCCGTCTCAACGAAAACGCCCGCCACGGGAGCCCACGGCAGCAAGGGCGGCGCGCCGACCGAGGCCACGCAACTCCCGTCCGCGACCTGGGCCGACAGCTCCGGCGGCAGCGCGTGCGCAGCGAACACCGTGGCGGCCAACGGCCCAGGCGCGGCAGCCCGGCCCAGCTCCGCGCAGGCGGCCGCGATGTCACCCGCTCCGCCGCCTTCGCCCGGCACAGCCAGCGAAAGCACTCCGAGCGAGGCCAGCCCGCGCCAGAACTCCGCCGGAAACGCACCGGAGCGCCAGACCTCGTCCGGACAGTGCGTCCGGCAGAAACTCCGGACCACCTCGGCGAGCGCCCGCTGCTCCTCGGTGGGCGTCAACGCGACGCTCATGCCGTCGCCCACCGTGCTTCGGCGGCGGCCCGGCTCGGCGTCCGCCAGCTGCCCAGTTCCGCGCGCAATGCCTGCAACCGCAGCGTCCACAGGTGCAGGTCGTGTTCGGCGGTCAGCCCGATCGCGCCCATGATCTGGTGGGTTTCCCTGGTCACGCGGCCGAGCGCGGACATCGTGTGCGTCGCGGCGACCGCGGCGGCTTCGGCGGGAGCCCCGGCGAACGCGGCCTCGTAAACCAGCCAGCGCGCGCCCTCGACCAGCACGTTCACCTCGGCCAGCCGGTGCTGCAGCGCCTGGAACGAACCGAGCGAGCGGCGGAACACCTTGCGGTCCTTGGCGTAGGCGACCGCGATGGCGGCGCCCCGGCGCATCATGCCGACAGCCTCCGCGGAGACGCCGACCCGCCACCAGTTCACCATCGTCGCGGAGCTCCCGGGCGACAGCTCTTCGCGACCCGCGAAAACCGCCCGGGCGAGCGGATAGCCGTAAGCTGACGGAACCCGTTCAGCCGCACCGGAATCGAGGTCGGCGGCGAAACACCGGTCGCCGTCAGCGAGGAGCATCCGTGTCGCCTCGCCGCCGTAACGCACCGGACCCGGGTCGCCCGCCGCGAGCACCACGGGCCCGGCCGGACGGTCGAGCCCGAGCGCGGGCAACACCAGCAGGTGCGGCACCGCACTGACCGCGCCGAGCTCGGCGGCGATCGCCTCCACCGCCAGGGTCGCGTCGAGCGGGCCGGCGTCCTCCGCGGCGAACAGGTCGAGAAAACCGTCGCGCCGCAACGCTTCTTCGAGGTTCCAGTCGTATTCGCCGCGAGCGGCCAGCGCACGGCTGCGTTCCGGTCCGGCGTGCCGGGCCAGCAGGGCGCCCAGCGCGTCGAGCACCGCGCGCTGGGTCGAAGTCGGTTCGAAATCCACGGCTAGTCCTTCGGCAGTTCGAGGATGAGACGGCTGATCAGGTTGAGCTGCACCTCGTAGCTGCCCGCGGCGATGCCCGCGCCGAGCGAGTTGCGGAACTGCGCGTCGCCCAGCGCTCCTTCGACGAGCGCTTCGCTGCCCAGCACGTCGAGCGCGAGGTCGCCCACCGCGCGTTCGGCCTGCACCATCGCGGCACGGGCCTGATACGCCATCGGCGAGGGCTCCTTCGCCTTCGCCCGCTCGTCGATCACCCGGTACACCAGCACGCGCGCCGCCTCGCACGCTGCCCGCGCGCGGCCGAACTGCTCCTGGATCCCCGGGTCGGCGAGCCGCCCGGACGCGCCGACCTCGGCGGCCAGCCGGTCCAGCACCAGCGCCGCCCGCGCGTACCGGGGCGCGCCGACGCGTTCGTAGGCGAGGGTGCGCCGGACGATCTCCCACCCCTTGTTCTCCTCCCCCAGCAGGCAGTCCGCCGGAATCCGGGCGTCGGTCAGGAAGAGCTCGTTGAAGGAATGATCGCCCACGAACCCGGGGATGCGCCGGACCTCGGCCCCCGGGGTGTTCAGCGGGAGCAGGAAGACCGAGATGCCGTCCCGCCCGTCGGCGGCCGATCCGGTGCGTGCGAGCAGGAAGCAGTAGTCGGCGACGTTGGCGTAGGACGTCCAGATCTTCTGTCCGTTGAGGACGTAGCTGTCGCCGTCGCGCACCGCCTTCGTCCGCAGCGCGGCCAGGTCGGTGCCCGCCTCGGGTTCGGAGAAGCCCTGGCACCAGAAGACCTCGCCGCGCGCGATCGGCGGCAGCAGCAAGCGCTGCTGGTCCTCGGTGCCGTACTTGATGATCGCCGGCCCGACCCAGTTGACGTTCATGTACTGCGGCCCGCGCGGCTCCCCGCGCCGCCACATCTCCTCGCCGAGCACGAAATGCTGCCACGCGCCCTGCCCGCCGCCGCCGTACTCGCGCGGCCAGTGCGGCGTCAGCCAGCCCTTTTCGGCCAGCCTGCCGACGAATCCGCGTGAAAAATCGCTGTAGACGGCGCTGCCGAGGCCGGTCTCGGACCGGTCCCATCCCGCCAGCTCGCGGTCGAGGAAGTCCCCCAGCTCGCGCCGGAACGCGACGTCGGCCTGATCCCACGCGAACTCCATCAGCGTCCCTCCGGCCCGCGGCGGCCCAGGCTTTCGTCCAGTCGGTGCACGTCGCCGACTCCTTCCACCTCGTTCGATGAATAAAGGATACTCAATTAGCTCTACTCCGCAACCATGCGCGAACCCCGAAGCTCTCTCGCCGCACTAAAATCGCCGGTCATAGCGGCGGTAACGG
Organism: Amycolatopsis halotolerans; assembly: GCF_042647905.1. NCBI lineage: Bacteria > Bacillati > Actinomycetota > Actinomycetes > Pseudonocardiales > Pseudonocardiaceae > Amycolatopsis > Amycolatopsis halotolerans. The sequence goes on along the minus strand of NZ_JBHRWI010000061.1, from coordinate 4,596 downwards.
AATCGCATCCGGATCGCGCACCCCTTGCACTCCGGCCGCCTATCAGTATCCTCAACTCGGTCGCCCACCGCCCCCATTCCCGGAGGTCCCGATGGTCTCGCCAGAACCCCAGCCGCCCGCCCCCGGCAGCGGCGCCGCGTCCCCCGAACTGCGCAAGGTGACGATGTCCAGCCTGCTGGGCACCGTGATCGAGTACTACGACTTCCTGATCTACAGCTCGATCGCCGCCCTCGTGTTCGGGCCGCTGTTCTTCCCGTCGCTGAACTCCTCGACGTCCACCATCGCCGCGTTCGGCACGCTCGCCGCCGGGTATGTCGCGCGTCCGCTCGGCGGGCTCGTGTTCGGCCACTTCGGCGACAAGCTCGGCCGCAAGTCGATGCTGATGGTGACCATGACCCTGATGGGCGCGGCCAGCTTCCTCATCGGCGTGCTGCCGACCTACAGCTCGATCGGCATCGCCGCGCCGCTGCTGCTCGTGTTCCTCCGCGTGGTGCAAGGGATCGCTGTCGGCGGCGAATGGGGCGGCGCGGCGCTGATGGTCGTCGAGCACGCGAGCGCGCGCCGGCGCGGCCTGTGGGCGGGCATCATGCAGCTCGGGTCGCCGCTGGGGTCGTTCCTGGCGACGCTCGTGTTCGCGCTGGTGAGCCTGCTGCCGAAACCCGCGCTGTTCTCGTGGGGCTGGCGGCTGCCGTTCCTGCTGAGCGCGCTGCTGCTGATGATCGGCCTGTACGTGCGGCTGCGGGTGTCGGAGAGCCCGGTCTTCCGCGAGCAGGCGGCCAAGTCAGGCGACAAGAAGCCCGCCGTGCCGGTGCTGCAGGTGCTGCGCCGCCCGCGTGCGCTCATCCTCGCTTGCGCGGCCGGGATCGGGCCGTTCGCGCTCACCGCGCTGGTCAGCTCGCACAGCATCGCCTACGCCAAAACCCTCGGCTACGACGTGTCCGACGTCGCCCGCGCACTCCTGTTCGTCGCGGGCGTCGGGATCATCTGCATTCCGACATTCTCGGCGTGGTCGGACCGCGTAGGACGGCGGACAGTGAGCCTGATCGGCGCGGTCGGCACGATCCTCTACGCGCTTCCGTTGTACGCCATGGTCACCAGCGGCTCGGTGCTGTGGCTGACGCTCGGTCTGATGGGCGCGCAGGTGCTGCAGAACCTCATGTACGCGCCGCTCGCGCCGATGCTGTCGGAGATGTTCGGCACCGAGGTGCGCTACACCGGGGTCTCGCTGGGATACCAGCTGGCGAGCCTGCTCGGCGCCGGGTTCACGCCGCTGATCGCGAGCAGCCTCGTCGCCGCGTTCGGTGGGTCGAGCCTGCCGCTGAGCGCCATCGCGGGCGTCGGGGCGGTCGTCACCATCGTGGCGATCTGGCGGATCTCGGAGACCCGCGGCAGCGACCTCACCGCGTCGTCCGAGGCGGACTCCCCTGCCGCCGAACCGGCCGCTCGATGGTCCTGAGCATCGCCGAAGCCGCGGTGGCTCTCCGGACCGGGAGGACCACCGCGGTGGCGTTGGCCGAATCCTCGTTTGCCGCCGCCAACGAGCATGACGCCACGCTGGGCATCTACCTCTCGCGATTCGACGGACCCGCTCGGGCCGCCGCGGAACGGGCGGACGCTGAGCTGGCGGCTGGCCTCGATCGCGGTCCATTGCACGGGATTCCGTTGGCAGTAAAGGATCTCCTCGCCACCGACGAGGGCGAGACGACCGCGCAGAGCCAGGTGCTCGATCGCGCGTGGGGTCGCCGCGGCGACGGACCGGCGGTCGCGCGGCTGCGCGCTGCCGGTGCGGTGCTCACCGGGAAGACGACCACCATGGAGTTCGGGATCGGCGCGCCGGACCGGACGAAGCCGTTCCCGCTCCCGCGCAACCCGTGGCGTCCCACGCACTACACCGGCGGCTCCAGCTCCGGCAGCGCGAGCGCGGTCGCCGCGGGCCTGGTGTTCGGCAGTCTCGGCACCGACACCGCGGGCAGCATCCGGTACCCCGCCGCGCTGTGCGGGGTCACCGGGCTGAAGCCGACGTACGGCCGGGTGCCGAAGAACGGCTGCGTCCCGCTCGCGCCCGGCTTCGACCACGTCGGCCCGCTCGCCCGCAGCGCCGAGGACTGCGCGATCCTGCTGACCGCGCTCGCCGGTGCCGATCGCGGCGATCCGTCTTCGGTCGACCGGCCTTTCGAGGACTTCCGCGGCGGGCTGACCGATTCGCTGGCCGGTGTGCGGATCGGAGTGGTTGCGGCCCGAGGCTCTGCTTTCGAGCAGGCGGTAGCTGTCCTTCGCGACGCGGGCGCGCGCACGAGGCCGGTCGAACTGCCGTACTACGCGGAACTGAAGACGGTGACCAAGTTCGGTCTCGCGGCGGAGGCTTTCGCTTGGCACCGAACGAATCTCCAGCGCCGGTGGTCCGATTACGGTGCTTCCACGCGGATGGCGATCGCGAAGGGCGCGCTGGTCTCCGCCGCTGATTACGTGCGACTGCAGCGGATCCGACGGGCTGGGCAACGGAAGCTCGCACAGCTGTTCACCGAAGTCGATCTGGTGGTGATGCCGACCGCCACCGGCGGTGCCCCCGAGATCGCTGCGCTGAGCACGTCCGGGATGGCCGAAACCGCGCTCACCTCCTACTGGAACGCCGTCGGCAATCCGGCGCTGTCGGTCCCAATGGGCTTCACCGACGACGGCCTGCCGCTCGGCCTGCAGATCGCCGGACGGCCGTTCGACGAGGCCACCCTGCTCGCCGCCGGGCACGCCTACCAGCAGCGAACCAGCTGGCACCACCAGACACCGGCGGAGCGCGTCCGATGACCGTCGCGGCCCTGCTCGCCGCGGCCGGGCTCTCCCCGGCTCCCGCCGAGATCGCCCAGCTCGAGGCCGATTACCCCGGCTGGGCTGCCGAGCTGTCCGCGTTGGACGAGGCACTATACGAGGAGCCCGCCCCGATCTTCCGGGCGGAGCCCGAGAAGGAGGAACGACCGTGGGCAACGACCTGACGCTGCCGAGCTGGCTGCGGACGATCGGCGGCCAACCGCACGGCGCGCACCGGCGCGCCCTGGCCGACGAGCACGGCGAACTCACCTTCGCCGAACTGGTCGCCGCGATGGACGCGACCGCCGCCGGGCTGCGCGAGTCCGGGGCCAAGCCGGGCGACCGGATCGTCACCGCGATGGAGCCGTCGATCCCGCACACCGTCGCGATCCTCGGCGCGCTCGCCGCAGGAATGGTGGCCGCGCCGCTGAACATCCGGCTGACCGCGCCGGAAGCCCGCGCGTACCTCAGCGCGCTCGAACCGACCGCGCTGGTCGCCGACCCGACGTACGCGCCGCTCGCCCGGGAAACCGGGTACCGCGTCATCGAACTTCCCTCGGCGAACCAGCCCGTACCGACCGCCGAACGGCTGGCCCCGCTGCACAATCCCGGCGACAACGAGGCCGCCCCGGACGAGGACGACTTCGCGATCATCTTCGGCACCGGCGGTACTACCGGCAGCCCGAAGGGCGCGGTCCACACTCACCGCAGCCTGTGGTTGTGGCTGAACACCTGCGCCCACGGCAATCCGCGGATCCCGTCGGACGTCGAGCTGTTCTTCTCGCCGTTCTTCCACATCACGCTCGGCACGAACCTGCTGACGCCGCTGTTCGCCGGTGGCGAGGTCTGGATCCACCGGCGGTTCGATCCCGCGGCCGCGCTCGCCGCGATCGACCAGGGCGCCAGCAGGCTGATGGGCGCGCCGACGATGTTCGCCGCCCTGCGCGCCCGGCCCGAGTACGCGTCGACGCGGCGGGAGAACGTCACCGCGATCCGGTTCGGCTCCGCCCCATCTACCGGCGATTTCGTGCAAGACCTGCTGCGCGACTTCCCGAACGCCCGCATCCGAGCCGGTTTCGGCGCGACCGAATTCGGCTCGGTGATGGGCTTCGACCACGACGACCTGCTGGCCGGACGGTTCGCCGGAGTCGGCAGGCCGCTGCCGGGCGCGACCGTGCGCATCCTCGACGCCGACGGCCGCGAAGCCGCGCCGGGCGTCGTCGGCGATCTGGTGGTTTCGTGTCCGTGGCAGACGCACGGTTACTACGGCCTCGCTTCCGAAACCGCCGCGACGTTCCAGGCCGACGGTGTCCACATTGGAGACCTCGCGTCGCGGAGCGAGGACGGCTGGGTGACCATCGCGGGCCGCCGCAAGGAAATGATCATCAGCGGCGGGGAGAACGTCTACCCGCGCGAGGTGGAGGAGGTCGTGCTCCGGCACCCGGATGTCGCCGACGCGATCGTGTACGGGGTGCCGGACGAGCACTGGGGAGAACGGGTGGAGGCGAGCGTCGTCGCGGCTGCGGGCCGGACTGTGGAACCGGCCGCGCTGCGGGAGTACTGCCGCGCGGAACTGGCGGGGTACAAGATCCCGAAGACTGTCCGGTTGATCGCCGCGGTGCCGCTCACCGCGAACAACAAACCGGACCGCCGACGGGCCCGCGCCGACGCTCTCGCCGCCCGGCGGGGTTGAAGCTCGGCACCTTCCGTGAGGGGAACCCTGAGGGACTCAGAGTCAATGCCAGGAACTTAGGCTGCTCTGGGTTGTGCTGTCGTGGTGGGTGCGGTGGCTGG
>NZ_JBHRWI010000060.1:0-107232 GCF_042647905.1 Amycolatopsis halotolerans | reverse complement strand
CTTCACCCCCGATCCCGGCGGCAGCATGACTTGACAAACCCCATTGGGAAGTCCTTTGCGGTGAGTGGTCTTGAACGCGACCCGTCACCGCGACACCCCAGTCAAGCGCACGCGCGGCCGGGCCCCGTTCCGCAGTCTTCGACGGTGGAGCCACTCGTGACCGTCAGGCATTCCGACTTGCCCGCCACGAGGCGAGCCTACGGTTGCGAGTCAGCGCCGGCTCTTGCCCGGCTTCCCCTGACGATCACGTTATTCGGTTGTACAGCAACCAAACGCTAGCACCAGAGCCGCGAGTTCCACACCGCTTACCAGGTACCTCACCGGAAGCGATCAAACGGTCACAGTCTGAAGTTGGCCGACTCGATGCTTTGGCGTCGTCGGCCGCCTCATCGCTCTTGCCGCGGCAATATCGGATCCAGCCGGTCTCGCACGCGGAGCGTGCTCCAGTTAGCCAGCAGAGATTCTGCGCTCGGCGGCCGCCTGGTTGGCCACGAAAGCCCGAGTGAGCGGCGCTACTCCCCCGCCCAGGTCGAGCGCACGCCTGCCCGGCTCGCTCAAGCTCGCATTAATTGCCGAAAGAAATCCACGACGACAGTGGGGCCGCATCCAGCTTCCACCCGAATGCTTCGGGGTGTCCTACCCCATTCAGGCCAGTCAAACTGCCGCACCGACAGCTGGCCGATGCCAGCAAAGCACAAGATCATTCTGCGACCCTCCTATTTGAGGGTTTTCGCTCGTCGCCGACCAGCGGCTATACTGGTGCAGCACTGCGCTTAGCCGTTCCCGGTTTGGGAGCGGAGGGCCGCAGGTTCAAATCCTGTCATCCCGACCAGATGGGGCCGGACCTGCGGGTTCAGCCCCTTTTTGTGCCGTCCGACGCGGCGCGAGAGATAGCACTTCCTGACCGCGTTCGCGTCCTGCCTGCCCACGGGACCAACGCTCGCTACGCAAAGCACGGTTGCCGCTGCATCGCTTGACGACAAGCGCACGCTACGTGCGCGAGGTCGCAGCCGGCGCAGGCTCAGCGGGCCGCAATGCGCACTTCACGTACAGACAGGCCGCCCCTTGAACGGCCCTGGGCCGGCTTCCGGGCCGCACCTCCGACGGGAGAGCTTCTCGCCAGGTGGATACACGGAAACAAGCGTGGGTCGGACGCGAATCCATTCCGACGGGGCCGACAAGCGCGAAGATCGGCACGGATGAATGCTACCAGGCGAGACATGCGAAACCGTCACGGCTCAGCGCAATCGTTTCTCCAGGCAGTTTCTCTTCCGGTTTCGCCCGACTTTCCCGCGCCCGACGGCCCGATTCGAAATAGCCGCCGAACGGCGGCGATGTTCACTCGTCTAGGGTGCGCCAGCCGTCCTTGCGCCAATCATGGCGGTTGTGGGAATGTCAGGACCGTATGGCTTGAACGGGAGAATCAGCTGCATGCAGGGGAATTCATTCGCCTCACCGCTGCGAATATGCGGTTTCAGCGTCACTGCGAGGTATAGATCGGCGCGCACCAGCCCGGTGCTTCGCGTCCGCTCGCATGTGCTCGGTTCCTTGAGCAACGGGGAGAATAGCTGTGATCGGAACAATCATCGGCGAAGAGCCACCCTGGCGGTGCTCGCCGCCGCGACGCTTGCGCACGGCACCGCGTCCGCGCAGAAACCCGCGGCTGGCACCAGCAAGGCCTTGTTCCGACATCGGTTTTCCCTTGGGACGGCCGGAAGCTGCGCATCGACCACTAGCCCGCGGCAGCGGTGGAGTTTCTCAACCCGACCTCAGACCGGATGCTCCGCCGCGCACTGGAGAGCGGGCAGACCGACGCCGCGCACCGGCGATTGCGCTCATTGCTGAGCCTGCCCGATGATTCCGAGATACCGCTGCACGGCCGGAATAAGGCCAGGAGCATCCCAATAGCCACCTACCGACGCGGGCTCAGTCACGCCCGCCCAGGGTAACGACGTTGATCTGATCATTCGTCCGGGAGAACAGACGGACACCTGCCCGGAAAACTGGTGTCCAACCGGTCAGGGAGAATCGCGCCATGGCTGATGACGTCACGTTCGAATTCCGCTCGGCCTGGTGCAGGCTGACGCTGGGCTCCGGTCCTCAACGGCAAACCTTCCACGCAACGGGGCTCAACGACGCCTTCGGAGACCTCGCACAGGCCGTCGCGAACCTCGCACGCCCGAGACCGGTGGTGGAGTTGCAGTCCGTGCTGTGGGGCGATGAACCAGGCGGGGTCTTCCTGGACTTCGCCTCGCCAGTAGCTGACCACCTCGCGCTGGTGGTGCACGCGGTCGCGATCCGCACCTGGATCACCGCGCCGGACTGGACACCCGAACGAGGCGAAGTGCTGCTACGACAGGTCGCGCCGCGCCACGAGCTCGCCAGCGCCTTCCTGCGCGGCTTCGAGACCGTCAGCGCGGCAACGAAACCGGGAGGCATCATCCCGGGCTGGCCGCACCCGTTCCCAGACACAGCTGTCACCGAACTCCGCCGCGCGCTCGGCTGACATCCTCCAGAAACCGGAATGCTTCGTCCATGTTGCCAGGAAGGATTCGGGAACTGTCATGAGATCGCCAGGCTTTGCCGACATTTTCAGACGCCTCGGAATGCTGGCCATCATCACGACGGGGGCTCTGCTCGCCGCGAACACCACCGCGACTGCGGCCTCGCCGCTCAAGGGATATCAGGACTGCTTCAACTCTGCCACCGCCGAGGACTACTTGGTCACATCGGTGCGCAACGCGGACACCTACCGCACCGTCAACCTGCGCTGCGGCCGCCATGACGCCAGCGATAAAGCCGGCTTCGGTGTCCGGCACATCGACGATCGCCGCCCGCCATTCACCACGGCGACAGTCCAGTGCATCGAACATGTGCTGAAGAACGCCAAGTACGAAGGGCCGGCCAGCGGAAAGAACAACGTCTCGTACACCATCTCGTCGCCAAACATCGACGCCATCGTGATCGTCAACGTCGAGACCGACAACGTGGTGACCGCCTACACGTCGCAACCCGGCTCGTCAGCGAACAACAACTGGGAGGGTTGTTTGGGCATCCCGGCTGCTGCGCAGCACACACCGAACTTCGCGAAGAGCGGCATCACGCCGTATTCGGGAGACAGCTGCTGGTTGGGGCCCTTGGGTTTCCGCTCAGTCTGCGAGAACGTACACGGGGAGAAGCTCCACGTCGACACTCTCGATGCGAGCGAGGGCCTTCCGCCTTGGGCGGACTCCAGTTGCGCGGCACCAGTGCTGTACGCCAACGGCCGGGTGTTCCGCCTGGGCTTCTACACCTGCAGCAAACTGGGCACAGTGAAGCAGCACTTCGTCATGAACAACGACTTTCCGAACAACCTGCAGCTATGTCTCGGCTGGACCGACATCGATCACCAAGCCTGCCTCACCGTCCACGACTGACGCAGGACCGTATGCCCAGGGACGAACAACCGCTTGAACAATGGAACTGCCGTCCATCGCCGACGAGACCGCTGCCTCCGGTGCGAGAAGTCGCATCGGAGGCAGCGGCCAGTCTCGGGAAAGGCATCGATGGCGAGGCGGATCAGCTCGGGCAAGATCGTGGGTGGCGCACGTCCGGGCGGTAGGCGGCGCGGTCGACGCAGCTACGGCAGGTACGCTCCGTCAGGCAGCATCTGAGGCTGTCCCCAGGCAGAGCGATACGAACAACAACTACCAGGCGCAGAGCATCTGGTTCAGCTGGCTCCCGCAGAGGACGGGCATCACTTGATGGCCCGCATGCGCCGCCGCATATCCCGGACCGGCCGGTCCCCATCGCCCCGACCGGATTCACATACCAGACCGCCGGCTCATTTGCTGCTTCCATGCTTCAATCAGGGCGAGCGCCAGCCAATGACCGTAGCCTTGAGCCATCTCCTCCGCCGTCACCCGCGCGGAATCAGTGGTTCGACGAAGCGGATCGGCTCCGCGAGCGAGAAGGTAAGCCGTGACGTCGACATGCAATGGATTGCCCGTCTGCACGTGACCATCGCCTTCGGCATCAATCGCGTGATGCAAGAGCGTCATTCCGTTGCATTCTTCGTTGACGTCGACCCCTTTATCCAAAAGGTCCCGAAGAGCAGGCAGATCGCTCATCTCGACCGCGATATGCGCAGGAGTCATATATTCAACCACAAGAACACCTTATCTACCACTCGAGACATCTAAGTCAATTACTGAAAATTCTTCATTGAACAGGTGGATCATCCGAACCAGCGGTCAACACCGGGGAACGCCGAGCACCACAACAATCTCGGCCGGTTCCGTCGCGTCGTCACCGTAGACAGATACCGCGTTCAAGTCGCGTTCCACGGGCAATTCCAGGCGAAGCTGGCCATTCGGGTCATAGAGCAATACTGACGATCGAGTCAACTGAATAACACCACGATGCAGCAGCTCAAGCCCCTCCGGAACGACCGGCTCTTCGACACACGAGACAGCAACCACCCCGCTCGCCGCCTGGCGAACGGGCACATGCAGTGAATCCTTGCCAGCGTGCACATTTTCCCGCGCGGGATCCCAACCCGAGTGGTCGTCGACGCTGTCCGGAGAAGAAATCACCAGCAGGCCGAACGAAAACCGAGCTATGCCACCTCCGTAGTAGCTGTCGCCGTAGCTGGCGAAATCCGAAAAGCTAGTCACTGTCAGTATTCCTCCAGCACTATCTGACCGACGCCGAGGGAGACAGCCAGAAGCGGCTTCCCGCTCTCTCCCTCGGCCGTCGACGACTGCTACATATCCTGCTCCCAACTGCCGCGCGTGTCGACGTTCGCGGCGTCCGCCAGTGACTCCAGTTCCGCGATCTCCTCGTCTGCGAGCGTGATGTCATGAGCGCGGACCAACCCGTCTAGGTAAGCCGCCTTTGTGACCCCGATGATCGGGGTGGTCCCCTTGGCGATGGCCCAGGCGGTGGCGACGTCGGCGGCGGACGTGCCTCGGGTCGCGCCGATCGTTCCCATCCGGTCCGTCAGCGCCTGCAGTTGGGGCAGGATGTCGTTGTACACGGCTGCCCGGCTGCTGCCCTCCGGCAACGGGCGGGACGGGCTGTACCTGCCGGTCAGCGCGCCTTGTTCGAGGACCATGTAGGAAAAGAACCGCACATCGTTCTCGCGGCAATGCTCCAGGATGCGCGCGCGCTCGGAACTCCGGTACAGCAGGCTGTAGTGGTTCTGGACCGCCTCTACCCGGAAACCGGCCTCGCCGAGGATTTGATCGGCGAGAGCGATTTCCTTCAGGTTGTGGTTCGAGACGCCGACGTGCTTGATCCGGCCGCTCTCCAGCAGCGGGATCAGAAGCGGCGTCCAGCGGGCCACGTCGGCCGGGTTGTGGATCCAGTACAGATCCACATAGTCCGTGCCCAATCGGCCGAGGCTCTGCTCCAGCATGTCCGCGACGGGATCGTCGCCATCGCTCGCGATCTGCGGGGTGAACTTCGTCGACAGCTGGTACTCGCTGCGGGCATAGCCTTTCAGCGCCTGAGCGAGGACCGTCTCCGAGCGGCCCATGCCGTACACCACCGCGGTGTCCCACAGCGTGAACCCGGTCGATTGCGCCTTCTCGACGACTTCTCGCAGGCCGGACGCGGTCAGTTGGCTGCCGAAATAGCCGTCGCCCGCCTCGCCGCTGTCTCCCCAGGCCCACGTGCCCAGCGCCACCGTCGGCGTCTTGCTCGTCATGTCCGTTGGCTCCATTCTCAGTTCCGAACGTTCGATCCCACGAGACCGCGACGGCCGCCGTCCGAGAAGGTCGCGCTTATTGGGGGTACTGCTTCAACCCCTTTCGCGCCGCGGCCCACGGCTACTGTGAACGGCATGGACCAGCAGTCCGGAAGCCGCGCCGAAATCCGGCACTTCCTTGCCAGCCGGCGCGCCAAGATCACCCCGGCGCAGGCCGGGCTGCCGACCAGCGCCCGGCGGAGGGTCGCCGGGCTGCGGCGCGAGGAGGTCGCCGTCCTGGCCGGCGTGAGCACGGAGTGGTACACGCGGTTGGAGAAGGGGCACATCGGCGGCGTGTCCGAAGCCGTCCTCGAGGCAGTCGCCCGCGCCCTGCGGCTGGACGACGACGAACGCACCTACCTGTTCGACCTGGCCCGGTCATCGCGGTCCGCGAGCCGCACGCCGTCGCGTCGCCGGGACGTCGAGGTCCCGCCCCAGGTCCAGTGGCTGCTCGACTCCATGACGATGTCCTCGGCGTTCGTCCGCAACGGCCGCACGGACGTCGTCGCCAGCAATCCCCTGGCCCGAGCCCTGTACGCGCCGATGTTCGGCAGCACCACCGTCGACGAGCGCGGCCGTCCCAACCTCGCCCGCTACATCTTCCTCGACCCCAGCGCGCATTACTTCTTCGTCGACTGGGACGCCGCCTGCGACGCCACCGCCGCTCTCCTGCGCGCCGAGGCCGGACGTGAGCCCCACGACCGGGCGCTGCGCGAACTCATCGGCGAGCTGTGCACCCTCAGCCCGGAGTTCCGCCGCCTCTGGGCCGTGCACGACGTCCTGATCCGCCACGACGGCATCAAACGGCTCCGGCATCCCGAAGCCGGCCGCTTGGAACTGACCTTCCAGTCCCTCGACCTGCCCCTGCCCGGCCGAGCCGTGCACGACCTGATCACCTACACCGCCGAGCCCGGCACCGAATCCGAAGACCGGATCAAATTCCTCGCCAGCTGGGCAGCCACACAATCCCCGGCGACAGAGCCCGCCCGCCCCTCGCCTCGGCCCGAACCTCGCTGATCCGTCGCGGTTCGCCCGGCCCGCGATTCAGGAATGTGCTGGCGCTCTGCCGTTTCCTCGCACTCCTGGCAAGGGATCCGGCCAGGCCCTTTTCCCTCGGAATCTGCTATTCATTGCGACATCCACGATTTCCGTTACGTATTTGTGCCCACCGACACAAATACGTCCTCGCGGCCGCCGGTCGCCGCGGCCGTGTCTTACTCTTTCTTCCGCTGATCAAGATCAAGGAGGACGCGGGTGCGTTTCCGTGCTCAGGCCGCCGCACGCCGAGGGGGCGTCGTCGGCCTCGTCGTCGCGATCATCGCGATGCTCGTGGCGATGCCCGCCCAGGCGGCCGGTCTCTGCGACCGGCATCCAGAGCTCGCGGTGTGCAAAGCCGCCGACCGGGCCAAGACGGCACTTGTGGTGGGCAAGGCGGTCGCACGCACTCAACTAGGCGCCCTGGTACTCGGGCACCTGCGCCAGGGCATCGGCCAAGTCGCGGGCCACGCACTCGACGAAGCCGCCCAGACTTTGGCCGAGGTCGGCAAGGCGATCGACGCCGGAGACATTTCCCGGGCGCATCAGGCACTCGATGAGTTCAGCGAGGATTCGCTGCAGCAATTGCGCGACACTGTCGTCGCGACAAGGATCGTGGTGAAGTCGCTGCCCGAACTGGCCGCGATCGCCAAGACGGCCATCGCGCAGTTCAACGCGCTCCCCGATCTGGACATCCACATCGACCTCGCCGCGCTGGAAGCCAACAATCGCGGACTGGCCGCGACCGCGGCGGGCATCGCGCAGGCCGCGGCCCAACTGGACTACAGCGCCGCCCGGATTCGCACCGCCATGGCACAAGCCGACCGCGATTTCGCCGGGGCCAAGCGCGATCTGGCCGCGGCGAACGCGATCCTCGCCGACGCGAACAAGACCCTGGACAAGTTCACGTCCACACCGTGGATGCCGGTGGGCGGGCTGTCGTTGAAGGGCATCAAGTTCGACTTCGACGAAGCCTTCGGCCACCCGGCTCATTCCGGTTCGCTCAACCCGGACGTCGCGGCGGTCCTGTCGGCCGTGACGGACTTCGTTCCGGGGGTCGGCAGCATCAAGAGCGCGGTCGAGGCGATCGCCGGAAAGGACGCGTTCACCCAGCAGGAACTCGACGGCTTCGAACGGGCCCTCTACGGCATGGCCGCCGTCCCGATCGCGGGCGGCACCCTTAAGAAACTCGTCGCCGTCGAACGAGCGGCCAAGGTTTCCCGCGGGATCGAACTGGCGGCGAAGAACGGCGCCAAGGACTGGCGCGTTTCGTTCGACGCACTGCCTCAGGGCAAGAACAGCGGCGTGAGAACCGTGTCGAGCACGACCGAACTGCGGACGCTGTTCGACCACTGGACCGCGGGTACGCAGAAGCTTCCGTCGCGGGGTGACAAGATTCCCGACGTGTTCACACTGCAAGACGGCACGACGATCCAATGGCGTCTGACGTCCAAGACGAGCGGTGAAACAATCGACATCGCGACGGCGGACGGCAAGAGGTTGAAGGTGCATCTCGATGGATGAGCAGCCGGTGAAGGAATCGCACGAGATCGGACGGGTGGTAGCCCCGACGCTCGACGAAGGCCTCGACGACTGGGTCCCGGTCGATTCGCTGATCTGGAACGCCTTCCAGGTCGTTCCCCGGGACAGCGACCGTTTCGCCGCCTTCTTCGCCAGCGTTCTCGACTACCTGCTCCGCGAAGGACTGATGGTCGTCGGAGAGATCGGCGACACAGGGTTCGAGCCGTGGCCCGCCTCGTCCGTCGAGGACACCGTCGAACGCGTTGTCCGCGACTGCCAGGCGGTCGACTGGTCCGCCAGGCTGGGTTTGTGCTGGCTGTCGAACACTCCGGAAGGGGACCGCCGGGCCCGATGGTTTTCTTCCAACTAAGCCGCTTTCGGTAAATTTCCCGCGCGATCCTCCGCTCTGCGGGCTATAGCATCGTTCTGCCCACATTGTTCCGTTACATCCGAAACAGAGAGCAAGGACACGCTTGTCCAGACCATCCCTGACGCGATAAAAACAGCAGGTCACATCGAAAAATCCGCAATCCGCAGCGGGCAGGTCCGGCAAGCCGCCGACCGGAGTGACATCCACTTCGTCAGGAGAGGCCTTGACCGCGCTCGCTTCCCCCGCCGCCGTCCCCGCCGTTCGAAAGCCCCGCGCCGGGATCGTCGTGCTGGCCGCGTTCGCCGCTCTTCCGGCTGCGTTGGCGTTGTGGACCGCGGTACGCGCGCCGCGCGCACACGTGCTGCTCGACTACTGGCACGTCCTGGCGAAAATCACCGACGACCGCGGACATCTCCTGCTAGGCCAGGTGTTCACCTACCACCTCGACCAGCCCTTCGTCATCCCCTCGCTGCTGTTCTACGCCGACGCCGCCTGGTTCGGCGGCGACAACCGCGTCCTCACCGTCCTCACCGTCGCCCTGATCGCCGGGATCGGTGCCTGCCTGTACTCGATGCTGCCCGCATCCCTGTCCCCGCAGCGGAAAGCGGCACTCGCTGCCGGGATGTCGTGGCTGCTGTTCTCCTCCCACCTGGCCGAGATCTGGCTGCAAGGCACCAACGGCATCAGCTGGATCCCCGCCGTCTTCTTCACCGTCCTCGCCGCCGCCCAAGCCCACCGCGGCCGCCTGTGGACCGCCACGGCCGCAGCGCTGCTGGCCAGCCTCAGCTTCGGCGCCGGACTGCCCGCGTTCTTCATCGTCGCCGCGATCTTCCTGCTCCGCCACGAAAACCGCGCCAAAACCATCGCCATGATGGTCGCCGGAGCCGTCGTCCTGGCGGGTTGGCTGCTCACCAAACCCAGCGGCACCCAATCGCTGGCCACCACCGCACTCGATCCCGACGGCCGTCTCTCCGCCGCTGCGGCCGCCCTCGGCAGCCTCTGGTCCGGCGACCAAGCCGTGCTCGCCGTCCTAGCCGGAGCGCTCACCGCGGCGCTCCTCACCGCGTGCGGGATCGCCGCGAAGAGCGACACGCGTGCCGCGGGATGGATCGGGATCGCGGGATACGCCGTCGCGCTCGCCGTGCTCGTCGCGCTGGGCCGCACCAGCAACCTGGCTCCCGGCGGGAACATCGGGCTGATCAGCCGCTACGCCATCGTCAGCGCCTTAGCGGTGAGCGCGCTCCTCGTCCTGGCGACGCTCGTCCGTCCACAATGGCCTTTTACCGCGGTCGTCATCGGCATCTGCGCGGTATCCCTGACCACCCACGCCATCGGCGGCGCCAAAGCCGACCTCACCCGCCGCGGCTACGCCCCGCTCGCCCTCGCCCCCATCTCCCTGCGAACCGAAGCCGCCGACGTCCTCGACCAACTCCACATCCAACGCCAAGTCATCCCCGCAGCGAAAGCCCTCGGCACCTACCCCTTCAACCAGAGCTTCACCCTCGGCTGCCACGGACCCGAACTCGGCACCACCATCAACCCCAACACCGCCACCGACCTCCCCACCGCTCACGGAGCCGTCACATCCACCGGCGGTGCGCTCATCACCGGATGGACCGACCTCCACCCAGACTGCGTCCTCGTCACCGACTCCGCCAACGTCGTCACCGGCGGCGGCATCACCGGACTTCCCTCCCCCGCACCGGGAATCGCCGACGGCAACGCCTGGCAAGCCACCTCACGTCCTGGTACCGGACCGGTCACCGTCTACGCCGTACTCGGTGGCCGGTTCTACCGGCTGCACGAATCCGCTGCTGGCGCGCACTGAGCAGCCACCAGTTTCAGTTGGCAGGACGTCGCCCGCGCCCTGCACACGTTTCGGCCAACGACGGCCAGTGTCTGCCTCACGGTCGGCCCTGAGACTCTGCAGGTGCTGCAGTTGACCGTGGACATCGCCTGATGCCCCGCCAGCTCTCACACCATCAACCGTGAGCGCTGGCTCATCAACGCGCCTGCGCAACGTCCCGCGCTTGCTGATTCCGTCGAGCGCGTACCAGTGCCTGCTCGACTACCACCGCGACGTCCAAGCGCACCACGCCGAACCCGGCGAACACGACCTGCCGCAGCCCGGGCTCCAGGCGCTGGCAAACCGTCATCCGTTCTCCGGCGGCCACGGTTCGCCACCAGGCGTCAACACCCTGAGGCAACGCAACGGCCGGTGAGCCCGCAGCGCGAACTCGACAGCCTCTTCAACCGATTCTCCCAGTTCCCAAATCCACCCCAAGCCAGTCGCGACGACGTGCCCCGACTCGCCGACGAAGACGCTCGACGAACTCAACCACTCACCGAGTGGATACCACACGTCGCCAAGCTCTCGGCTGAGTTCCTCAGCAAGAGCAAAATGCCCGAAGCCCGCGAGAACAGGGTCAACGTTCAACGGCTCGTCGTTGCTGAAGTTCGGCCCCTCCACATTGATCGGGCCGAGCGTCAGACCGCCGAATGAACGGAGAGCTTCGGCGGCGACACCGCTCACGCGGTATCCCTCCGGCGCGAGCGCTGTCACCCATGAAGAAATATCGACGTCGCGGCTGGGCGTCCAGCCTGAAGCACGCAGTTCTTCAAGCACCTCGGGAGAAAACACCCTACGCATCCTCACCTATTCCGATCCGATTCCGAGCCCGTCGAGCAACCGCCGGCATCTTCCGCAGGGATAGGCGGGCGTTCCCTGCTCCGCGGCCCGGGGAGACCGTGGATTTCGAACGTTGACTGTACGCATGTCTCCACCGGAAATCGCGTCCGGACCCTCTGCGGCGTATGCCTGGATAAGGCAGCCGACCTCAGCGCAGCCGCCGTGATGTCCAGCCGAAGAAGCGGCATCCTGCAGCTCGGGCATTTCTTTCAAATCGCCATTCGTACCGTGCCGGTTCGTGCTGTAGTACCGCTGTCCCGAAGGCGAGGTGTACTCCGATGCGAACTTTGTGCCCGGCACCTCCCGTTGGCTGGCAGCGTAGGACGCGAGAGCATCACCGCAGTTGTGGACCAGAACCGGGGTGTCGCCAGCGTAGACATAGTACGCGTGCAGCTCATCGATCGTGAGGTCATACGTGACCTCCGTCGAGTGGTACGGCGTCACCTCCTCGACAGTCGCCTCGCCGCCGTCGGCCGTCTGCAGGCGGTCGCCCGCATGCAGATCGACAGCCTCGACGAACGCGCCGCGTGTGACGTCGTAGAACGGGTGGTGATACGTCGTCGTCAGCGTCGCCGGTGCCGCTGAAGCCGGGACACTGCCACCGGTCACTACCGCTGCGGCCACCGCGAGGCCCGCTGCCACCCGGCCCACCGCGCGGCGGATTCGGTTCGGTTTCACTTTCAGGTCCACGAAATCGTGGTCCGTCTCCGTCACGATCACCCGGTCGATCGGGTGCGTTTCCAAGCCTGCCTTGCCCGGCTTCGAGTTCGCGACCCGATCCCCGGCTTTCAGCGACGAAATCGGCTTGCTCGAACCGTCCGCCAGCAACACCTTCGTCCCGGCCAGGAAGCTGTGGCACTCCCCCGGCGTTTCCGCGGAACTCCGTCCTCGGGCCCGCAGGCCGCCTGCCGCGCCGAATGCCGCGCCGCCCGCTCCGCCGGCCAGTGCGCCGGATCCGGCGGCCGCGAGCGCACCGCTCACCGAACAGTTCCGGCCGCAGTTCAAGCCGTAACCGGCCAACGCCGTGACACCGCCGCTGACTGCTCCGGAACCCGCGCCCACCAAACCCTGCGTCGCGACCTCTGGCAGGACACCGTCCAGTGCCTCCGACACCAGCTTGCCGCCCAGCGGGCCCGCCAATCCGGCGCCAAGAGCACCGCCCAGTGCGCCCAGGCCGACTGCTTCCACCGCACCGCCGACCGAACAGTTGTGCGCTTTCGAGCAGTCCATTCCGTACGACACCGCGCCGCCGACGGCGCCACCGATGGCCGCGCAGCCGACCGCGCCGATGCCTAAGGTTGCCGCCGTGCACGCCGCGCCGACGACGACGCCCGCTGCGATGCCCGCGATCGTCGACGCGTGGTCCTTGACGAACGTAGCTACGTGCGAGGCCGCTGATGCTGCCGCATGGCCTACTGCCACCGCAGCTGTCGCGACCGCATGGCCGACCGTTTTCGCTGCCGACACCGCGGCGTGCGCCACTGCCCTCGCCGCATGAGCAACCGCGTGCGCCGCGGTCTTCACGACTTTCGCGACTGCGTGATAGGCGGTTTTCACCACGTGCACCGCCGCGCGATACACCTTTCGCACGACCCGCACCACGTGGTGGTAGACAGTCCGCACCACCCGCGCCGCGGCGTGGTAGACGTCGCGCACGGCGTGGTAGGTCGCCACCGCCGCGTGCACGACCGGCTGCACCACATACGTGTTCACGAAGTGCGCGACCGGCTGGACAACGTTGTGGTACACGAACGACGCGGCCGGTTTGACGATGGTGTTGTTGAACCAGTCGAACAGCCCGTGCCCGGACGGGTCCGTGCCGGTCATCGGGTTGTCGTCGACGTAGGCGAACTTGTTCGCCTCCATCGGGTTCGGCACCGGGTTGTTGGACACCGTGTCCCGGTTCATGAACTGCCCGACCGCCGGGTTGTACCAGCGGGCCGCCATGTTCACGTTGCCGGTCGAGCGGTCGGTCCAGCCCGACTGGTATCCCAGCTGCCCCTTCGGGTTCTGGGCCGCCAGCACGTTGCCGAACGGGTCGTACGACGTCGAACCGTCCAGTGTGGACCCGTTCGCCGTGAACGTCCCGACGACGTCGGTGTGCTGGTCGACGAACGCGAACGCCCCGGCGCCGCCGGCCGCGACGCCGACGAGGCCGCCGCCAGGATCGCGGCTGTAGGTCGACGTGCCGTCCGACGCGATCGTGTTGCCCAGTCCCGAGAAGGAGAACGTCGCTGCCGTCGCGCCCGTGTCGCTGTTCGTGTCGGTCAGGTTCCGTGCCAGCGCGTCGTAGCCGAAGGACTGCGTCCCCTGTTCGGTCATCTGGCCGAACGCGTCCGAACGCGACATCAGGGTACCGGTCGACGAGGCGCGTTCCTGCAGCGTTCCCCTTGCGCTGTAACGATAAGTGTTCGAACCGTCGGACGTCAGCTCGTCCCGCTCGTTGTAGGTGTAGGTCGACGAGCCGACCTTCGTGCGGTTGCCCGCGGCGTCGTAGCCGTACTCGACCGTGCTCGTGCCGTTGTTCCAGGACGCGAGCCGGTTGGCCAGGTCGTAGGTGTAGGTGTTGGCTGCCGATCCCGCGAAGCCCGCGGTCGTTTTCGAGGTGAGGTTGTCGTCGGCGTCGTATCCGTAGGCCACCGAAGCGATCGCCGCTCCGCCGGCCGTTTTGAGCGCGTCGCCGGTCAGCCGGTGCAGGCCGTCGTAGCTGTAGGTCCGGGTGTTCCCGGTGCCGTACTTGACTCCGCTGACCTGGTTGAGCGCGTTGTAGCTCAACGTCTGGCTGCCGCCGGTGACCGCGTCGGCGATGCTCGAAAGCCGGTCGGCGCTGTCATAGCCGTACGACGTCGTGCCCGCCGCGTCCGTGCGGGCGCTCATCAGTCCGTCGGCGGTGTAGGCGAACGACGACGACCCTGCCGAGCCGTTCGCGGTGAGCAGCGCGCCGCGGTCGTTGTAGGTGAAGGTTTCGCTGGTGGCCGCCTGGTGGTCCGCGTGGCCCGCGGCGCCGGCTTCGGTGGTGGCCGCCGAGGTCATCCGCCCGGCCGGGTCGTACCCGAACGTCCGGGTCGCGGTGGCGGCGTCGGCCCCGCTGCCGGACTGGCTGACGAGGTTGCCGTCGTCGTCGTAGCCGGCCGACACGCTCACCCCGCCCGGCTGGGTCTGCTGGACCTGGCGGCCCGCCGCGTCGTAGACCGCGGTGAAGGTCCGGTCGGCGTCGGCGGTGTAGATCGCCGTGGTCGGTTCCAGCTGGGCTTCCGGGAGGTTCCACGAGTTGTAACGGGTGACGGTCGCGTTGCCGCGGCCGTCGGTGAACCTGGTCCGGTTGCCCGCCGCGTCGTAGCCGAACGCGGTGGTGATCGACGACGTCGCCGACACCGGCTGGATCTCGCTGGCCAGCCGGTTCGCCGCGTCGTAGGTGAACGTCCGCGCCGTGCCTCGTCCGTCCACACTGGACGTCATGCGGCCGCCCGCGTCGTAGGCCGCCGACGTCTGCTGCAGCACCGCGCCGGTCGCGTCCTTGCGGGTCACCTGGACCGGACGGCTTGACTGGTCGTAGGCCGTCGACGTCGACGTGCCGTCGGCGGCGGTGACCGACGCCTTCTCGCCCAGGTAGCTGTAGCCGTAGCGGGTGGTGTTCCCGGCGGCGTCGGTGACCGAGGTCGTTTCGCCGAGCGCGTTGTAGCCGTAGGACGTCACCGCGCCCGCCGGCGTCTTGGTCGACGCGAGGTTCGCTCCGCCCGGGTTGGTGTCAGAGGCGGTGTACGAGTTCGTCGTCGTGGCGGTCAACGTGCTCGGGTAGCGCTCGAACACGGTCGCCGTCAACGGCCGGGACAGGAAGTCGTACGTCGCCTCGGTCCGGGCGCCGTTCGCGTCGGTGCTCGACAGCCGGTCGCCGTTGGTGTCGAAGGTCGACACGGTCTTCGCACCGGACGGTTTCGTCACCTGGACGACGTTGCCGAGCTGGTCGTAGTCCGCCTTCGTGACGTGTCCGAGCGGGTCCTTGTCGGCGACGGCCTGCCCGAGTTTGTCGAAGGTGCGCACGGTGGTCGCCGTGATCGGCGCGCCGCCGCCGGGCGGGGTGTAGTTCGGGTTGGTGACCGAGACGGGCCTGCCCGCCGCGTCGTAGACGGTGGTGACCTGGTTGCCGTTGGGGTCTACGGCTTCGACCGGCTCGCCAAAGGTGTTGTAGCCGGTGGTCGTGACGGGATGCACCGCGGCCGGTGCTCCGCCGTTGGTCTCCGCGTTGACCGTCGGCGCCGTGGTGACGGCGGGCTTTCCGGCCTCGTCGTAGGCGTAGGAAGTGGTGCTTCCGTTGGCGTCGGTCATCGAGGTCGGCAGACCGCGCTGGTCGACCGTCCACGTGGTGGTTTCAGCCGGCGACGACGCGACGGTCCCGCCGCTGTGCCCGCCGCTGTAGACGGTCGAGACCTCGGCCGCCGAGAGCGCCCGGGAATAAGCCTGGACCCCGCTGACCTGGCCGGTGGCGTAGTTGCCGTTGGCGCCGTTGTACCAGCCGTGGCCGATCACCAGCGGGCCGTTGGCCGCGAGCGGGGTCGGGTCGGTGGCGCTGCCCGCCGCCGCCCCGTTGACGTAAAGCGTCATCGCGCCGGTGCTGGAGTCGTAGACGCCGGTGAGCTGAGTCCACACGCCGGCCTGCGCGTCGGCGGCCGACTCGGCTCGGTAGAGCGTGGCGTTCGACGCGTCCGTGCCGAACCGCGAGAAGGACCACTTGTGCGTGCTCGAGTCGTATTCGAGGTAAAGGCCGCTCATCACGGTGGCCTTCTGGACCACGTACGTCTGGAACCCCGCGCCGAACGCCGCCGGCTTGACCCACGCGGACACGGTGTAGCTCGCCGCGGTGTTCAGCACCGGGCCGCCGGTGGCGATCTGGGAGGCGGTGCCGTCGAGGTTCGCGGCGTCGCCGGACCACGTGACCGCCGTGGCGGTGGCGGGGTTGCCGCTCCCGGAGGAGTCGGTGACCGCGGTGCCGGAGGTCTGGTTCAGCTTCCACCAGCCGACCGGGTGCCCGGTGCCGTCCGAGGAGATCGAACGCGAGGTGAGCACGCCCATCGGGTCGTAAGCCGTGCTGACGGTGCGGCTGCGGCCCGACGGGTCGGACTGCATGCTCGTCGCGACCTTGTCGTCCGGGGTGTAGGAGACCGAGGTCGTGCGCGCGGCCCCGCCCGGATCGTCCACGGTCCGCTCGACGCGCCCGGCGGCGTCCACTGTGGACGACGAGGTGTTCGCGCCGTTGCCGGTGACCTTGCCGACCAGGTCGCCCGCCGCGTCATAGGTGTTGGACTCGGCGACGAACGACTGCTGCCCGGCCGGGTCCTTGCGCGTGACCGTCGCGGTGAGCCCGTTGTCGGTGTAGGTGTAGGCGGTGACGTTGCCCATCGAGTCCGTTTCCGACGCCAGCCGCCCGGCCGGGTCGTAGGCGTTGGACTTCTGGGTCAGGAACGTCGCCGGCTTGGGGTCGACGGGGCTGCCGGTGTACCAGACGCCCTGGGACAGCAGGCGGCCTTCGCCGTCGTAGGCCCAGTCGGTTTCGGTGCCGTTGGCGTCGGTTTCGCTCTTCTTGTTGCCGTAGGCGTCGTAGGTGTAGGTGGTGACGGCGCCGTTCGCATCCGTCGTGGACTCGACCTGGTCCTTGTCGTTGTAAGTCGAACTGGTGGTCCGGGCCGAGTCGCCGCCGCTGCCGTCAGCGACCGTCTGGGACACGAGGCTGCCGTCGGCGTTGTAGACGCTCGAGGTGACGGCGGTGTGCACCGCGCCGGTCACCCGGTCCGTCACCGCCGGGTCGGTCTGCGAGACGACTTGGTCGTTCCCGTCGTAGGTGTAGGACGTGGCCAGCCCTGCCGGGAAGCTGTCGGAGACCGCCGTCTTCGTCAGCATCCGGCCGAGCGCGTCGTAGGTGAAGCGGGTTACCAGGCCGTCGGCATTGGTCGTGCTCGCGACGTCCCCGTTGTGCAGGTACGCGATTTGGTTGACCGCGCCGCCGGGAGAGACGGTTTTCACCGGCAGGCCCGCCGGCACGGCACCGGAATCGGCCGCGGGGAAAGCGGCGGTGCCGTCGCTGTAGGTGATCTTGGTGGTGCGCCCGTTCGGGAACCCCGGCACCGGCGGCGTGGTGACCGTGGTGCGATTGCCCGCCGTGTCATAACCGAATGTCGTCAGATACGCGGGATCGCTCGCGTTCGCCGACCGCGGGTCCCGCGAAGTCAGCATCAGGTCGTTGCGCGCGTCGGCTGTGGTCAGCTGCGCGGTGGTGTCGTCGGGGAAGTAGGTCGAGTACGACGTCGAGCACTTCTCCGCGGCCTGGTTCTGGCACGTGGTCTGCGATACGACGTTGCCGCGCACGTCGTGGCCGACGGTGACGACGTTGCCGTTCGGGTCCGTGGTCGTGTGCAGGAAGCCCGACGTGTCGTAGCCGTAGCTGGTGCGCTTGCCCCCGGTGTCGGTCTCGGAGACCTTGTGGTTGCCCGCGCCCGGGTCGTACTGCTGCACCGCGGTCTTGCCGCCGGGGTCGGTGATCGTCGCCGTCGTGATCGGCGCGAGCCCCTGGGAGTTGCCCGCGGCGAGGAAGTGCTGGGCGACTTCGGACGCGGACAGCGCCGACCGGTAGTAGGCGACCTCGCCGATCGAACCGGCGAAGTAGTTCCAAGTGGTCCCGGACGGCGCGGCGGGCCAGCCGTTGCTGTTGAAGACACCGGCCCCGACGAAGTTCAGCGGGTCGTAGTTGCCGATCTGGCCGGACAACGTGCCGACCTGCTGGCCGTCGAGATAGAGGACCTGGGCGGTGTTCGCTCCGGTCAGCACGACGTGATGCCACTTGCCGTCATTGACCTTGGCGGCCGACGCCATGCCTGCCACGGTGGTGTCCCAGAAGTGGCCGTGCAGTTTCCCGTCGGTCCCGACGTACAGCACCGGCATGGCGCCGCCGGACGGGTTCGCCGCGCCGAGCGCGGAGCCGCCGGTCGAGAAAAGCGCTCCGGCGGCGGTGGACGTCGTCGAGAACCACATCTCGACCGACGAGGTGCTCGACGCGCTCACCAGGTGATCCGGCAACGTGACCCCGCCGACGGAGCCGGGGAACTTCGCCGCGGTCGAGTCGGTGAACCGGCCGGGGACACCGAGCGTCGCGTTGGTGTAGGCGGAAGGCCGGTAGTTGACCTCGCCCGCGGGCGAGGCGGTGCCCGGCGCGTCCGCCAACCGCTGGTACAGCTCGGGATTCGAGCCGAGAACAGCGCCGCGGTAGACCTGGCTCGAACCGGTCGCGGTCAGCGGCGCGTACTTCCACGTCCCGCCGTTTTCGTCGCCGATCTGAGTGACCGCCTGGGAAACCGGGTCGTAGGAGACGGTCGTGTGCACCGCCCCGCTGGGCCGGGTGATCGACGTGAGCAGGCTTTCCTGCTGTGTGCCCGCTTGGTAGAGCGGCAGCTCCCGGGTGCCGGGAACGGACTTGTCCCAGATGCCGACGTCGGCGATCTGGCCGTTGAAGAACGTCGCCGTGCCCGGCTGCCCGGTGTGGGACTGGTCGGGCCAGGCGTTGCCGAGGAACCCGGCGCCGATGTAGCGGTTCTGCGGGCCCATCGGCATGATCGCGCCGATCGAGGAGCCGACGAACTGGCCGTCGAGGTACATGCCCTGGCTGGTCGAGGAATGCGTGAAAACGACGTGGTGCCAGGCGTTGTCGTTGACCGGGTTGGCCGTGGTGATCGTCTTGGTCGTGTCGCCGGTCCAGTACTCGCCGACCAGCTTGCCGTCATTGCCGACGTAAAGCGCGGGGGTGTACTGCGAGGCCGGGCTCGTGGTCTCGCTCAACGGCATGGTGCTGTAGGAGAACAGGACGCCGTTGGCCGCCGCGGTCTTGAACCACATCGAAACCGACATCGTGTTCGGGGCGGCCGCGTCCGCGCGCGGAAGCTGCAGGTACGACGACGTGCCGTTGAACCCGGCGGACGTCGCGGCGGATCCGGCGAGCGGACCCGGCTGTCCGAGCGCGACGTCGTGATAGGTCGCGGCGTCGGTGCCTTCGTTGGTCAGGACCGCGCTCGCCGCGGTGGTGCCGGTTGTCTCGGCCAACGGCCAGAACGAATGCGGCCCGAGATCGAGCACGCCGGTGCGGTACGGCGAGCCCGCGGTGTAGCCGTACCGGGTGCAGCCGGTCGTCGTGCCCGGCGGGCAGACGCTGGCGAGCTGGTCGCCGGTGTAGTTGTAGGTCCAGGTGAGCGGTGCGCCCGCGGTCAGGTCGTCGGTCGAGACCGAGGCCACGTGCGGGCTCGTCGCACCGGTCGGCGTGGTCCAGTTCAGGTGCAGCGCACGGCCGGAAACCGCGGACGTCAGCGCCGTGACCTGGCCGCCCGACACCGTCAGGTTCACGGTGCGGCCGCTCGCGTCCGCGATGGACGAAAGCCGGTAGGCACCGGAGCCGAGGGACTGCGTGAAGGTGTAAACGGTGTCGTTCTTGTCCGTGAGGCTGTACCCGCCGGTGATCGCCTTGAACGTGGCGAATCGCCCAGCCGGCGGGGAAAACGTGCCGTCGGCGTTCTTGCCGTATCCGACCTCGGAGCCGTCGGGATAGGTCACGAGGACGCTCACGACCGCGCCGGATCCGTCGAAGTCGTACTGCTCGGCCGCGCGCGCGTCGAACACGCTCGACCAGCCCGCGCCGAACGCGCCGGTCGACCGCGGGTCGCGGGAGTTGTAGTCGCGCACCACCGACAGCGCCGGGCCGACGGTGCGCACCTCGGCGTCGGTCGCCGAGGTCGTGTAGTTGCCGATGCTCGGCTCGACTCCGTGCACCCCGGTGTTCTGCGACAGCGACGACGTCACCAGCGGCTGGTCCACCTGGACGGTGAGCGGGTTCCACGGCGGGTCGGCCGAATAGGACGCTCCGTCGTAGGCCTGGACCGCCCAGTAGTAGGTCTGGTTGTACTTCAGCTTCCCGGCGGGCACGCGCCAGGTGCCCTCGTTGACCAGACCGGAATCGGCGATCGTCGCGCCCGCGGAGTCGGCCACCTGGTAGCGGTACTTCAGCGCGCCGGGGCCGGCGTCGATGTCGTGGGCGGTGGCGAACAGGAACGGCACGAGGCTGGTCGTCGTCCCGCCGGATCCCGGGTAGGCCGAGTCGACGACCGGAGGCACGTTCCCGCTCGTCGTCAGCGACAGCACCGGCTGGTAGCCGGCGTTCATCAGCCACGAGTCGAACTGCTTCCAGTGCGACGCGTCATTGGTCGCCGCGTAGACCGCGAGGCCGTTGTCCGCGACGGATCCGTTGGCCCAGCCGGTGAAAGTCGCCGTGGACAACGGCACGCTGACCCAGTCGCCCTTCGTCCGGTCGGCCGCGCGGTTGGCGCACGCGGTGGGCACCGACGGAGTGGCGTTGCCGATGCTCGCGCCGTAGGAAGGCCCGGGGTAGGCGGTCACGGTCGAGGGCGTCCACGCCTGCGTGACCGGCGCGACGTCGAAGCGCGTGGCGGTGCACGTCGAAGCCCACGTGTCGAACAGCTTCAGCGTCGCCGCGCTGACCGTGACCTGCGACCCGTCAAGGTCTTTCGGGAACTGCAGGAACGTGTTCGCCGAATCGGGGCCGGAGTTGTACGACCCGATCTTGACGACCTTCTCCATCGAGTGGTCGCCGGGCGCGCCGATCTCGGCATAGGTCGACGCCGGTGCGTCGGTGAAGGTCGGGTCGACGGTCACCGGGAACACCCGCGCCGGGTCGGCCAGCCACTTCGGGTCCAGCGTGACCTTCAGCGCGGGCTTGCCCGCGGCGGTCGTCAGCTCGTAGCCGACGGCATACGTCGTGGTGGGAACCCCGGAGACCGGGTCGACACGCGAGTCGAAGGCGTACCCGCGCGGGATCCGCTGCCGCATCGCCCCTGCGCCGTCGAGCAGGCTGACGGAGCCGTCGGGCTCCAGCCGCGGGGTCAATCCGTTGAGCGTCAACGGAAACAGCCAGGTGTTCGGCACGCTCGCCGAGTGCAGGACCAGCGATTCCTTCAGCCCGGTGGCGGTGGGCTCGAGCGCGAGGTCGGTGCCGGGCAACGCGTCCGGGTAGGTCGCGGCGCGGCCGTCCACGCGCGGCGGCACGGAACGGGCGCCGTCGAGACCGTAGGAGACCGCGTGCCCGGAGTCGACGGCCAGCTTCGCCAGCGCCGGATCCGCCGCGTTGCCGGCGAAATCGACCGACAACGAGTTCGCGGTTTCGTGCCAGCGGCCGTCCTGGTCGCCGTGTACCGACGTGTCGATCGGCTTCCATCCCCAGGCGCCGTC
The DNA here is from genome assembly GCF_042647905.1 of Amycolatopsis halotolerans. NCBI lineage: Bacteria > Bacillati > Actinomycetota > Actinomycetes > Pseudonocardiales > Pseudonocardiaceae > Amycolatopsis > Amycolatopsis halotolerans. The sequence continues at coordinate 85,611 of NZ_JBHRWI010000060.1, read as the reverse complement.
GGCGAAGTTGACCGGACCGCGCGTGTAGTCCCGGGTGACCGAGCCGTCCGCGTTGAGGAAGTAGTTCATCGTGGCGCTCGACTTCAGCGCGTCGCGGCGGCTCGTCGCCGCGTCGAACCCGCGGGTGGCGACGCCGCTCGGTCCCGGATTCACCTTCCGGGCGTGGCCGCGATTCGCTGGCAGCTCACCGGGTCCGGTGTCGGGAGCGTCGCCCGTGCCGCCGCTCGCGCGGGTCGACGCGGTGCTCGCGTCGTGCGACTTGCCTTCGGCCGTGCCGCCCGCTTGCCGGGGCGTCGCGCCCCAGTGCGGGGAAGACTCCGAAGAACCGGAGAACAGCGAACCGAGCCACGAGCCCAGTTCGGTGACCGGGCGCTGCCCCGCGGCCAACTGGGCCGCGTCTGCCTGTCCGGTGCCCAGAGAAAGCCCGAGGCCCAGAAGTATTGCGGCAGCACAAGATCTCGTGACGCCTCGACGCACTGGTTCCCCCTCGATGATGGCCATCCCCGCGAACGGCGAGAAAGTTCACCACAGGGGCGACTGTCCAGAAAAGACTCCTAAACGACTAATCCTCGCGATGCACGACACAGAAGAAATCGGACAAATAATCCTTAAATCGGATGAACGGGCACTAATTCCTCAGCGCCCGGCCGCGCGGGCCGCTGCCCGCACGGTTTCGGCGACGTCCCCGCGCACGTGATCAGTCACCCGCACAGCGGAAACGTTGGGGCCTTCGCGACCGGTGCCGCCGACCGCGACGAAGCGAATGGCGGGGTGCGCGGCGGCCTGCGCGAGCGCCGCCGACGTGCCCGGCTCCCCCGCCGTCAGGATGACGTCGCATCGCCGCTGCGCCAGGGAATTCAGGTATGGCAGGTAATTCGCTTCAGTCGCCGGCCCGGACGCGGTGAGGTAGGAGACCTTGATCCGGGTGTCGCCGGACGCGTCCTGCAAGCCGGCCCAGACCGGACCGGCGCCGGGGCTAGCGAGACCTTGCCCCCCGGTCAGCAGGCAGGCCGAGAAGTCCGCGTACACCCGCGCCCGAGCGGGCGGCAGGCCCGAATCGTCTCCCGAGGGCCACCACACCACCGCGGCAACCGCACCGGCGACGACAATTCCCGCCGCCGCGGCCACAACCCAACGCCGCACAAGACCCCCTCGTTTCCGCGCCCGTCGCCGGACGCACTCGCGGTAGTGTGCCCCACCGCTTCGGGGACAGTACGGTGCCGCCCGGCCGCGGCAAAGCCGAGGGGAAATTGCCCAACCACACCGTTCGCTCCACGACAGTTCCCCACGAGAGACAGGTCGCGCGGGCAGCCGGACCGAACGGCTGACCGCAGGACCAGTCCGGGCACTGGTATTCCGTGTTCCGGATCCGGCCGCGGCGCACGGTGCCGCGTCGTTTCCCACTCTCCGAATTTTCTTCGCATCACCGGTAACGCTTCCCGGCCCCCGGCGATAGCGGTGTGGACAGATACCGGGTGGAGGTTTGCGGTGAGATGGTTTCGTAGTGCGGTGAGCGCGGGTGCGGTCACCGTCTTGCTCACGTGCGGGTTGGCCGGGACACCGGCCGCCGCGTCAGGAAGTCCGGCGGCCCCGAGCACGCCGAAGGCAAGTGCGCCAGCGCATCCGGGTTCTGACTACCTGGGGTCCACGATCGGCAAAGACCCTGCCGCGACGCCGAAAGCAGCCCCGCGGGCGGCCACGGCGGCGGGCGTGACGACGCCGGGCATGGACGTCTCCCACTACCAGGGCACTGTGGACTGGGGCGCGGCTGCGGGCAACGGCGCGAAGTTCGCGTACATGAAGGCCACCGAAAGCACGACCTATGTGGACCCGCAGTTCGCGACCAACTACGCCGGTTCCGCGAACGCCGGGATCCTGCGCGGCGCCTACCACTTCGGACTGCCCGACACCTCGACCGGCGCGGCGCAGGCGCAGTTCTTCCTCAGCCACGGCGGCGGCTGGGTCGCCGACGGCAAAACCCTCCCGCCCGTGCTCGACATCGAGTACAACCCCTACAGCACCGCAGACTGGACCGGCTGGTGCTACAACATGACCCCGGCCCAGATCACCGCCTGGATCACCGACTTCACCACCACGATCCACGACCGCACCAACCGGTGGCCGGTCATCTACACCACCAACGGCTGGTGGAACCACTGCACCGGCAACAACCCCGGCTTCGCCAACGATCCACTGTGGATCGCCGCCACCATCACCATGCCCGCCAGCTGGACCGACTACACCTTCGCCCAGACCGCGACGTCGGGCACGTTCCCCGGCGACCAAGACGTCTTCAACGGCAGCCTCACCGACCTCCAGACCCTCGCCACCGGCACCGAACCGGACAAGATCACCGAGCACTACAACGCACTCGGCGGCTCGACGTCCTACCTCGGCACCCCGACCGGCAACCGGTACCCGGCCGGCGGCGGCTGGGCGCAGAACTACCAGTACGGCGTCATCGGCTACAACCCGCCCACCGGCGCCTACGCCGTCCACGGCGCGATCGCCCAGCACTACCAGGAACTCGGCGGCCCCAACGGCTTCCTCGGCCTGCCCACCACCGACGAAACCCTCACCCCCGACAGCAGCGGCAGCTACAACCACTTCACCAACTCGGGCTCGATCTACTGGACCTCGACCACCGGCGCGCGGTCGCTCCACGGAGCCATCCGGGACAAGTGGGCCGCACTGGGCTGGGAACGCGGACTGGGCTACCCCACCACCGACGAGACCGGCACGCCGGACGGAACCGGCCGTTACAACCACTTCACCAACACCGCGTCGGTCTACTGGACCTCCGCCACCGGCGCACAATCCATCCGCGGCCCCATCCGGGACAAATGGGCCGCGCTGGGCTGGGAACGCGGGCTCGGCTATCCCACCACCGACCAGGGCACCACGCCCGACGGAATCGGCCGCTACAACCACTTCAACGGCGCCCAAGGCTCATCCATCTACTGGACCCCGGCCACCGGCGCACAATCGATCCACGGAGCCATCCGGCAAAAGTGGGCCGACCTCGGCTGGGAGAAGGGCCGCCTCGGCTACCCGACCAGCGACGAATTCGCCGTCACCGGCGGCCGCCGCAACACCTTCCAGCACGGGACCATCACCTGGATCAGCGCCGACTCGACCACCCAGGTCGCCTACAGCTGACCAGAAACGGCGAGTCCGGCTCGCGCCGGGCTTGCTCCGAGCAGTCAACGGCATCAGCTGAGAACGGCGGGCCCGCAGGCAATCCGCGGGCCCGCCGTTCCTAGCTGAACGAGCCGGATTCGCGATGCGGCGGACGGTGACCCGCCCACCGGATCCCGTTAGCGGCAAGGATCCGGCAAACCTCAGCCGTTGCCATTTCCCGAATCCCCGCCGAACTTGGTCCAGACCTTGCTGGCCGCACCAGCGACCGTTTCCCCGACTTCGGTGAACACCTTCGTCAGCGGATCCGCCGAGGCGTTCCAGGAATCCTTGTACGACTTGGCCGCGGACTTCAGGTCGTCCTTCCAGTCCGTCGTCGGCGCGTCGTCGTCGCGGCGGGGGTACTCGCCCGACAGGATCGCCCGGTACTGCTCCGACGCGGCCCATTTCTGCAGCTGCGTCGCCCGGACCACGGCGAACGGGTGGGTCTCGGTCTCGACGTTCTTCAGCTTCAGCAAGCTGTCCCGGATGTCTTCGACCGACTCGTATTCCGCTCCCTGCTGGAGGAAAGACGGAATGTCGATGCGGGACGGGTCGACCCCGCCGGCGAGCTGGATCTGCGCGCGCAGCGCCGCGGCCGGGTCCTGGCCGCAGAGCAGTCCCGCGCGGTCGCACGACAGTTCGGCCTTGCGGTACCACTCGCTCAGCGCCGCGATGATCGCCCGGATGCCGAGTGCGCTCACCGGCGTCCAGGACATCGACAGCTGGAGGCTGATCAGGCGCACCATGATCGTGCGGTAGACCGCGTGCCCGGACAGCACGTGCCCCATCTCGTGCCCGATGGCGAACCTCAGCGATTCGTGGCTCATCTGGTCGACGAGCGCGGTGCTGATCCGGATGAACGGCTCGTCCATGCCCAGCGCGGACGCCTGCAGCCGCGGATCCTGGTAGACGAACAGATTCGGCACGGCGGGGAGATCCAGCGTCTCGGCGCATTCGTGGCGCAGCCGGTCGAGTTCCGGATACTGCCGCGGCCCGACGCGGATTGACGACGCCAGCGCCATCAGCCGTTCGCCGCGTTCGTTGTAGAAACCGGAAACGGCGCGGATCACCTGAGCGAATCCGGGCACCGCGCGCAGCGTGGCGAGCGCGCCGCGATCCACCGGATGTTCGTAAGCCCGCGGGCTGATTCCCGGAAAACGGACCGCGGCCCGGCGCGCGGGTTCGATTTCGTCAGTCATTGCTCCCCCATGAAGTCGCTGACCGCAGCCTACTCAATGCCGATCATTCCGCGACTGTGAGGTACGGCGATTCTTGTTGCCCGTCCACGGAAACTCGGCTCCCTGGCAAGGACACTGTTGTTCGGACCACTATCCGAGTACGGTGCGTGCCACTGCGAACACGGCAGGCTGTCGCATGGGGTGGGGCGGATGGGCCGAACGGAGCATTCTTTTGCCGGGGTCTTCGCGTGCGGGGAATTCGGGTACGCGATTTCGACGGTTGCGGACCGGCGCAAGCCAGACCGGGCGATATTGCCGCAGCCAGCCTGGAAGGGGTGGTGACCGTGGGCCGCCCGGACCCGCGGTGTCACCGCTTATGTCCTGGTTGTCGTCTTGCTGGCAGTAGCAGTGGTCACGGTCACCGGTGCCCGGGCTTCGGTTAACGGGTGGGAGTGGACTTGGCTCGGCGCGCTCACCGCGGCCTCGATCGTGCATCTCGAAGGGCGCGGGCCGTGGGCCGCGCAGCCCTTCATCGGAAGGTCTTTCCGCCGCGACCGGCATCCTCGCCGTCGTCGCGGCTTGGCGGGACGAGGTCGCTGAACGGGAACTGGAACGCGCCCGCCGCTTCGACGGTCACCATTGCCGGACTCACCGCCTCCATCGGGGCCGGGGCTTTTCCGCCACTGCCAGCGAGCTCAGCCCGCTGCTGCTCACCGTCGACGACGCGCTTTACCGGGCGAAAAACGGCGGACGCGACCGCACGGTCCACGCGACTGCGCTCGATGCCAGCGAGAGCCGACAGCAGAGCCAGCAGCACGCCCGTCCGGCGCGATCGCCCGGATTGGATACGATTGGTCACGACTGCGGGGGAGGCAGCGTGGCGCAAGGACCTGAGGAGCCCATCCCGGGCGTGGACCTCGACCGCCCCAGCGTGGCGCGGGTTTACGACTGGTATCTCGGCGGCACGGCCAACTGGGCCATCGACCGCGAGTTCGGCAAAATGGTCCTTTCGGCCTTTCCGGCCGGCATGTACTGCGCCAGAGCCAACCGCGCCTTCCTGCACCGGGCGGTGCGGCACCTGGTCCGTCTCGGCGTGCGCCAGTTCGTCGACATCGGCTCCGGCGTTCCCACCATGGGCAACGTGCACCAGATCGCCGACGAGGTCGCGCCGGATTCCCGCGTCGTCTACATCGACCGCGAACCCGTCGCGGTCGCGCACTCCCGGATCCTGCTGGAGCGCCACGGCGATCCCGAACGGCACGCGGTGATCCAGGGCGATCTTCGCGAACCGGATGAACTGTGGGAGTCCGTCGCGGACACCGGGGTCATCGACCTCGACCAACCGCTCGCACTGCTGGTCACCGCGGTCCTGCACATCCAGCAGCCCGGCCGGGACGGTCGCGACCTCGGGCCCGAGGCCATCGCGCGGTACCGGGAAATGCTTTCCCCGGGTTCGTATCTGGTCCTCTCGCAAATTACCCACGAGGGACTGCCCGACGACATCGCCCGCCAATTGCACGCGGTCATCCAGCTGTACGACACCAATGTCAGCAAGCACGTGCTGCGCTCGAACGCGGAGATCCGCGCCCTGTTCGGAGACTTCGAACTGCTCGATCCCGGCGTCACGTGGACTGCCGCCTGGCATCCGGAGGAAAGCGGTCTCAACACTCCGGTCATCGACTTCGCGGACCCCAGCGAGGCCGCGATGCTGGCCGGGGTCGCGCGCAAACCCTAAAACCGGGGTAGCGCAACAGTAATCGGCTCACCGCAGGTCGGCGCGCAGCAGCATCGCGTTCCGGAAGACGCCGTCCGGCGGAGCGGTAGTCCCGCCGTCCGTGATCACGTAGAGGGCTCGTCCCTCCTCGCCCGGAACCCAGACAGCGCTCGACGGCCCGACCAGAAGTTCGTCGAACGGCTCCCCCGCCACGTGCCGGACCTCGCTGCCGTGCCGCGGGATCAGCGGCACCCGGTCCAGCGTGTTCGCGCGATGCCTGGTGACGTAAGCGAAACCGGCCTCCTCATCGAGCGCGAAGTCGTCGGCATTGTCGATCGCGGCGACGAATTCCGCGCCGCCCGCCGGATCGAGCGTGGCGGGGTCCACGGGCACTCGCATGAAGACTTTCTGCGCCGTCGAGGTGTAGTAGAGGTATCCGGTTCGCGCGCTGTACCGGACGCCGTTGACGCCTGGCTGGCGCGGCGGAGCGACCTCGGCGTCCGGGTCGTCGGCCATCGTGTCGTGGGCAAGCCAGATCCGGGCCTGCCCACTGCGGGCCTCGGCATCGAGGTCGACACGCCAGATCAGCCCGGCGAAGCAGTCCGCGACGGCCAGTACTCCGCTGCCGAGCAGACAGCTGCCGTTGAGCGCGCGCACGCGGTCATCGAAGGTGAAGATGACCTCCGGGGAGACTGGTTCGCCGGGCGTCCAGCCGGTGAGGTCGAGCCGGACCAGGTGCGATTCGTGGGTGGTGTAGCCCTCGGTCAGGCTGATCAGGAAGACGTCCGGCAGCACTTCGGCGATCCCCGTGACCGGATGGTCGAAGCGGTGCACGAGAACAGGGCGCTGCGGCTCCGGCACGATCCACAGCTCCTGCTGCAGGAGGACGGTGACCAGCACCGAACCGTCGGCGCGGACGGCGAGGTTTTCCGGGAAGTACTTCTCCGGGAAGGACGCGACCGGGGTCAGCGTGACGTCGGGAATGGGTGTCATCGGCATGAGGGGCTCTCCGGCAGGTTAAAAGAGGACGGACATCCGCTTTTCTTTCACGCTAGGCTGCGGAGGCGAGGAGTGTCAAGGCGAGGGAGCGGACGTTGCCGAGGGTGAGCCAGCAGTACAAGGACGACCAGCGCGGAGAAATCCTGGCGGCCGCGCGCCGCTGCTTCCTCCGCAACGGCTTCCACCGCACGTCGATGCAGGACGTCTTCGCCGAGGCGGGCAAGTCCGCGGGCGCGGTCTACCGGTACTTCCCGAAGAAGGAGGACATGATCGTTGCCGTCGCCGCGCAGAATCTCGACGACGTCACCGAGGTCTTGCGCGCCGCTCTCGCCCGCGGCACCGGCGAGCACGGCGTCGGCGAGGTGATGGCGGAACTGCTGGAGGCCGTGACCGATCTTCATCGGGACCGGCAACTGGCGGCGATGGCGGTGCTGGTCTGGTCGGAAGCCCAGCGCAACCCGGAACTCGCCGAACGGCTCACCGCCGCGTCGGCCGAGATGAGTGCCGAAGTGGCTGGCCTCGTCCGCGTCCGACAGGAAGCCGGGACCTGGACCGGTGCATCGGCGGATGCTCTCGCGCAGGCGATTTTGGCGCTCCTGCCCGGGTTTCTCTTCAACCTGGCGCTCTCCGGACCGGACGGAGTGGCCGGATTCCCCGACGCGGTCCGCACGCTTTTGCCGCAGTGACCCCGCTTAGCGCGCGGAGGACCGGCGCGGACCGTTTGCATCCGCCCTCGAGACCGGGTGAGATGCTCTGATGCTCAACCCGTCCGAAGTCACCCCGGTCCCCTGGCGCAACGGAGCAGGCACCACGCGGGAACTCGCCGCCGATCCCTCCGGCGAAACGCTGTGGCGGATCAGCGTCGCGGATCTTCTCGAAGACGCCCCGTTCTCGGTTTTCCCGGGCGTGGACCGGCTTTTCACCGCTCTCGGCCCGCTCCGGCTGACGATCAACGGGACCACGACGGACCTCGATCGCGGCGGCCAGATCCGGTTCGCCGGAGAAGACGCCGTGACGGTCTCCCTCGATCAGCCGACCCAGGCCTTGAACGTGATGACCCGGCGCGGGCGGTACCGAGCCGAGGTCGTCCTGCGCGCTCCGGCGGCGGACCGCAGTGCCGGCGTGGCCGCGACGGTCGATCTCGGCGGGCAAATCGCCGATGTTTTCCTCACCGCGCTGGCATGATGCAGCCATGACTCGCACTGCCCGGCGGATGTTCGAGCTCCTGGAGCCGATCTGCCTCGTCACGTTCTTCGCCGACGAATGCAACGAGGAACTGGCCGCGCTCGGCCACCGCACCTACTGGGACGGCTATTTCGCCAGCCGCGCCGCACCGTTGGGACGGCCGTCGGCGGAGGTCGTGCACGCGGCGTTCTACAACTTCGCCGAGGGCGAGGCCGCGCGGCACATCCCGAGCGCGTGGGAGACGATCCCGGCCGAGGTGTCCGTCGCCGCACGCGAACGGGGCAGCGCGGCCTCGGTGCGCCGGATCCTCGGCGACGAACTGGCCAGCTCGCCGGGCTTGGTGCGCGCCGCTGATCTGACCACCAAGGCCGCGACGAGCGCACCCACCGCGGGCCGCGTGATGTACGCCGGGATGCGCGCCCTTCCGGTGCCGGGCGATCCGGTCGCCCGGCTGTGGCATTCCGCGACCATGCTGCGCGAACACCGCGGGGACGGGCACATCGCCGCCCTGGTCGGCGCGCGGATCGGCGGGACTGAGGCGCACATTTTCGCGGCGCTGGAGATGGGCCTCCATCCGCCGGAGTCGTTCGGGCGGGTTCACCACTTGCCGAAGAAACGGCTGGCGGCGGTTATGGACGGGTTGCGGCAGCGGGGGCTCGTGGACGCCGACGGCCATTTCACTGACGCGGGGCGCGAGGTGAAGCAGGGCATCGAAGACCTGACCGATGAACTCGCTGCCGCGCCGTACGAGGCTCTGCCCGCTGCCGAACTCGACGAGCTGATCGCTGTGCTCGAACCGATCACCGCCAAGCTGGTTGCCGCCGGATCGAAGTGACCTAAGTCCGTGAGGGGAACCCTGAGGGAATCAGAGTCCCTCAGGGTTCCCCTCACGGACCTCGGCATCGCCCGGCCCGCCCCAACCGCTGTCGTTCATCGCGCTGGTCAACGTTTTCGTGCGCTACGGAGCGGCCTCGGCGATCAGGCGACCTCAGTCGTGCCTAGCGGCCAGGCGGACGGCGTCCATGGCCGCGACCTCCTTGGGCGTCCGGCGTTGCGCGCCCACTCCGAGGAATCCGCCTTCCTGGTTCACTTCGGCGACGACCGTGGCGACCTCCACCAGGAACTCGCGGAAGTCCGGCAGTTCCGCGGGCGCGGTACCCGCCACGATCGCGGCGGCTGAGCGGATCGTCTTTTCCGCGTACGGCAGGTATTCGGAGTATTTGACGCCCGGCCGCAGGCCCGTGTCGAAGGCCGACGAGGCCGCTACCTCGCGGATGAACCGCCGCGGGTGCGCGACGCTGGCCTCGCGCAAGGTTTTCACCAGCGCGAACATCTCGTCCGAGTCGACGCCGCCGACCGAGAGCCCGACCAGGATTCCCGACGCCATCATCGCCCGCTGCAGGGTCGCCCATTCCTCGGCGGTGAAGTCTTCCTCGCCCGCGCCGCCGCGGGCGCGTCCGTCGCGGACCACCTGCATGCCGACACTGGCCACCAGGCCCGGGATGCTGCGCGCGACGTGCAGTTTCCGCGTCCGCGCCGGCTCCGGCAGGTCGTCCCAGTCGACCAGGTCCGGGTCGGGCAGTTCGCCGGAGGTCTGTTCGGTCCGCCATCGGTCGTGCTCGCGCTGGGCCAGCAGCAGGACCTCGTCGTCGCCGAACGCGACGGTGAGGTCGGGGTCGAAAGCGGGCACCATCACGCAGCCGACCAACGCCAGATGCTCGCCCAGCTGCCGGGCCTGGGCGCGGGTGACCGCCTTGTGTTCCTCGGGGGCCTGGTCCCAGCGGGGCGGGACCCAGGCGTGCACGGTCCGCTGGGCGTGGCCGTCGACGTCGTGGAGAGCCCGCGCGAGATCCTCGATCAGCTCGCCGCGGGTGTAGCGGCTGAGGTCCTCGATCAGCCGGTCCTGCGCCTCCAGCCGGGCCTTCATCCGGCGGCATTCGTGCAGGACCGCCTCGCCGTTGAGGAAGGTCTGCTCGGAACGCCGGTCGCCGGCCTGGCCGAGCACGCCCTGGCCGACCATGATCACGATCATGAAGACCAGCTGGACCAGCGTGGACAGGAAGGTCATGAACGCGAACGGGTACGGGTCCAGCGTCTGCACGCCCAGCCCGGCCAGTCCCATCCACACCACCTGGGTGCCGGCCGCCAGGTAGAACGCCCACATGCTGCCGAGCCGCTGCGTCAGCCACGCCGCGATCCGGCCGTTGACGCTCACCGCCTGGTCGAGCGCCTGCGGCGGCCGCTGCACCCGGTGCTGCTGGATCCACGGGTGCGGGCTCGACTCCAGCAGGCTCACGCCGCGGCTGAGCGCCCGGTCGTGCTGGTCGAGATGCCGCTGCAGGTCCGCGATCTGCTCGAAGACGGCCTCGGCGTTCTCGTAGGTCTGGATCGAACGCCGGTCGGCCGCGCCGCCCAGCACCCGCTGGCCGACCAGGATCACCAGGCACAGCACCAGCTGCACCACGTTGTCGAGGAAGAGCAGGAACGCGAACGGGTACGGGTCGGCCGCGCGCAGCGGGCCCCAGGTCGCCAGCGCCATCCACCCGGCGACCAGAACGAGCACGACGTACAGCGCGGGCATCGATCCGACCGCACGCGTCAGCGCGGCCGCGAACGCGCCGTTGAAGCCGACCTGTTCGTCCGCAGTGGTGGCCGGTCGCCGCAGCCGCGGCATTCGGCGGCGGTTCACCCGATCCGTCCGGATTCGGTGGCCGCAGCGGCTTTCCAGCACGCTTTCGTTCGCTCCGTGGATCCGCGCCGCGTCACCGTCGAGCCCCTTTCCGCTTTCCGCCGGTCTCTGCACCCCAGTATCCCGGCGCGGGCCGGGAGGGGTCCACGGCGCCCGTGCTCGACTGTCCACTGAGGACTTTCGAAGGCGGGCGCGGATCGGGAAGCGGCGGCGTTCGGGAAAAGAAATCGTTTTCTCGATCATTTCGCGCGCACTGGGGAAAATGCACCCTCCCCGCCTTTCCCGGCGAAGGGTACCGTTGCGGAAGCGCTGGCCCGACGGAAAGCCAGGTTCCGGAAGACCGGCGCCGATGAAGCGTTTTCGCATTCGGCGCGGACGCCTGGGACCGGCGGGAATCGTGATGAAAGAGCTCGATTTCGACAGCGAAGACCTCGAAGTCACCGAGGAGTTCCTCAGCAGGGCCTACACCAGGATGCAGATCGGCGGCGACGTCGAGCAGACCCGGGCGCACGTCTCCCGCAATGTCGTGGGATCGGTCAGCGTGGACGATCTCGAGTTCAGTTACGACATGAGCCACGACGCCGGGACCCTCGGCAAAATCTGTCTCGGCAACGTGCATTCCGGTTCGATCGTGCGGCAGTACTTTCCCGACGGGGAGGAAGGGTTCTTCGGACCCGGCGACGTATTCGTCTACACCCCGCACGACCGGCCCTACGCCGGGGTGATCCGCCGTTCCAGCTACAACCTCGTCATGTTCGACCCGCAGTTGCTGACCCGCGCGGCCGCCGGGCTCCCCGGCCGCAGGCCCGATCCGGTGCGGCTCGTCGGCGACCGGCCCGTTTCGCCCGCGGCGGCACAGCATTTGCGGCGCACCATCGCCTACCTGCGCGACGGCGTCTGCGCCGATCCCGAACTGAGCCAGCAGCCGCTGCTCGTCTCGGCGGCTTCGCAACTGCTGGCCGCGAGCGTGCTGGTCGCGTTCCCGAACACCGCGACGACCGAGCCCACCGGCGCGGACCGCCGCGACGCGCACTCGGACACCCTGCGCCGCGCGGTCGCCTACATCGACGAGCACGCCGACCAGGACCTCTCCGTGGCCGACATCGCCGCCGCCATCCATGTCAGCGTCCGCACGGTGCAGGTCGCCTTCCGGCGGCACCTGGACACCACCCCGATGGGCTATCTGCGCCAGGTCCGGCTCTCCCACGCCCACGCCGACCTGGTCGCCGCCGACCCGTCGGGCACCGTCACGGTCACCGCCGTCGCCGCCCGGTGGGGTTTCTTCCAGCTCGGCCGGTTCGCCGCCGCCTATCGCGCCGCGTACGGCTGTTCCCCGCACCAAACCCTCGTCCAGCGCGGCCCCTGAGCGGGACCGCTGCGTTTTCTGCACACCCGGCGCGAGGTGCTGCGTTATCGGCATGGCCTCGTCACCTGAAACCGGGCTTCACTGGACACAGGCGGCAGACAGCCGCATACGCCGGCGCCGTACCGCCGCGCAGCCGGTGGACCCCGCTTCGCCGCACGCGCGCACGGTTCCCGCCTGTCTGGAGGGGAACTATGCCTGCCACCGAACGCGAAACGCTGGTCGCCGAGGCCGTGCTCAACCTCGCCGCGCGCGAACGGGCGGTTCCGGACCTGATGCACGACCTCACGACCAGCGTCGCCGCGCTGGTCGGCGTACGGGCCGCCGGGGTCGCGGTCCTCGACGAGACCGGGAAGGCGGACTGCCTCGCCATCTCCGACGAAGCGTTCCTCCCCTTGGCGCGCAGCCAGTTCGAACTCGGCGAAGGCCCGGCGGTGGACAGCATCCGCACCGGTGCCGTCCTGCCCCCGGTCACGCTGCGGCCCGCGGGCACCGGACCGCAGCGCTGGCCACGCTTCAGCGCCCGGGCGCTGCGGGCCGGTGTCACTCGTGTCGCCGCCGTGCCGCTTCGCGCCGGCGAGCACGCCGTCGGCACCGTGACGTTGTTCAGCACGACCCCGTCGGTTCCGGTCGCGCAGGACCTGCGGCTGGCCCAAGTCCTGGCCGACGCCGCCGGAGCCGGGTTGTCCCAGAAGCAGGCGTTGCGCACCAAGGACGAGAGCATCGGGCAGCTGCGGTCGGCGTTGAACTCCCGCGTCGTGATCGAACAGGCCAAGGGGATTCTCGCCGCACACCTGAGCATCGAGGTCGGAGAAGCCTTCGACCGGCTGCGTTCGCACGCCCGCGCGCGGCGGCTGAAGCTCAGCGAACTGGCCGGGCTCGTCGTGCGAGGGGAAATCCCGTCCGGGCTGCGGGCGATCGCCTGAACGGGTCGACTGGCGAGGGGTGGCTGGGCTGGTTCTTCCGGGGACCGGCCAGCCTTTCTCGCGTTATGGGCCCGGGTATCGCTCTGGCAGTCGCGCAGCGGCGTGCGTCCGGCCGGGGACTGTGCCGGGCCGCGGCGATCCGGCAAGCTGGAGCAGTGCCCATGGAATCAGTGATCGACAGCACCGCCAAGAAACAGCTGGAATTCTTCATCGACGAGCACCGGGAGGCGCTCCAGCACTGCCTCGACGGGCTCACCGAGGAGCAGGCCCGCCGGTCGCTCGTGCCGTCGCGGACCACGTTGCTCGGGCTGGTCAAACACGTGACCTTCGTCGAGAAGGTCTGGTTCGACGAAGCCGTCACCGGCCGTACGCGCGCCGAGATCGGGATTCCGGCCACTCCCGACGAATCGTTCGCCCTCGCCGACGGCGACACGATCGCGTCCGTCCAGCAGGCGCACCGCGAAGCGTGCGAGAACGCCCGCCAGGCCACCGCGTCGCTCGAGCTGACCAGCGTCCTGCCTGGCAACCGGCGCGGCCCGTTGCCGCTGCAGTTCGTCTACCTGCACGTTCTGCGCGAGCTGGCGCAGCACTGCGGCCACGCGGACATCCTCCGCGAGCAGATTCTGGCGCAGGAAGGAGCTACTTCTTGACCGGGTACGCCTTGGGCACGCCGTCCTTGTCGACCCCGGCCGCGGCGTACTTGCTCACCCAGTCCGGCACGTAGCCGACGTCAGTGGAGAGGTCCTTTCCGGTCTTGGCGTCGAGGACGATCGGCTGCCTTCCGTTGGTGTAGCCGTAAAGCGCGCCGTGCCACGCGACGGTCAGGCCGCCCGGCGGGACGCGGTTCGCGGCCTGGTCCGGGAGGCTCCACAGCTTGGTCCCGGCCTTGGCGTCGTAGGCGGTGAGCACGCCGGAGTCGGTGCAGGCGAGCACTGACTGCTCGTCGTAGAGGCAGTCGCCGTAGCGGTCCGGGCCCAGGTTGCGGGTGCCTTCCACGGAGAACTTCTCCGCGCCCGTCGCCGCGTCGAGGAACTTCAGGAACGCGTGGCCGCTGCTGTACTCGTTCGCTTTCAGGACCACCATCGCCGGGTCTCCCTGCAGGATCTCGACCGCGCTCGATTTGGCGGCGGCGACCCACTTCTGCTCACCGGTCGCGATGTCGAGAGCGGTCGCCTGGACCATCGAGGAGTTCTCGGCCACGGTGGAGTCGACGCCGACCACGAGGTCGCCGTTCACGCTGCCCGCGTCGAATTTCTTGCGTTCCCACAGCTGTTTCCCGGTCGCCGGGTCCAGCCCGACGGTGAGGTTGCCCTCCGACTGCGTGAAGCTGGCGACCACCGCCTTGTCGGTGGCCGCGACGACGTGCGTGACCGAACGCTCGCCGCTGATCCCGTACTGGTCGTCGGCGATCTTGGTGTTCGCCTGCCAGGCCTTGGCCCCGGTTTCGGGGTTCACCGCGATCACGGCGAGTGCGAGGTAGCCCGGCGTCGTGCCCTGCTCGGGCATCCGCAGCGGGACGGCTCCGACGGCCAGTTTGTCCGTGACGAGCGGCGGACGCGGACCGCTCTGCTCGACGAACGGGCCGTTGTGCGCGTTCGGGTCCGCGGCCGGGCCGTCGATCTTGATGTTCCACTTCTCGCGGCCGGTCAGGACGTCGACCGCGCTCAGCGATTCGGGGGCGATGATGTAGCCGGTGCGGTCGCGCAACGTCATGAACTTCGACGTCACCGAGCCGCCCAGGTTCGACTGCAGCGACGTGCGGGGCAGCGTGACGCCCTTGCCGGTGTCGAAGGCCAGCGGCGGGTCGGCGGTCACCGCCTCGGGCTGGGCGGACGAGGCGGGCGGCTGCTGCCCGGCCTGGTCGGTGGGCAGGGTGGTCGGCAGGGATCCGCCGCCGCACGCGGCCGTGAGGGCCAGCATCCCCAGACCGGCCGCAACGCTCAGTATTCGCCGCATCGGTTGTCCCCATTCTCCCGACTCGCTGCTCCATTCGGAGTCGTCGGGGAACTTAGCCGACGAAACGGCCGCGTGTGCACGAGATCGCGCAAATGCGGCGAAAAACGCGACCCGTACGGGTGAGCAACGGCGACCCATCCGCGACCGGTCCGGCCGCGAATGCCTGGCATGACCTCCCGACCGCGGCTCCTTCCGGCGGCGCTCTGCGGCGTCCTCGCCCTGGTCTCGGCGCTGGCCGCCGGACATCTGGCGGCGTCGTTCGGCAATGTCAACGCTTCGCCGTACCTCGCAGTCGGGAACGGGGCCATCGATCTGACGCCGCTGCCGCTGAAGGACTTCGCGGTGCGGACCTTCGGCACCTACGACAAAGCGGTCCTGCTCGGCGGCATGGCGGCGGTGCTGGTGCTCGTGTCCGCCGCGGCCGGGTTGCTGTCTCGGCGATCGCCGTGGCCGGGAGTCGCGATCATTGTCGCGTTCGGACTGATCGGCGGGGTCGCGGTGGCGGCGCGGCCGGATCTGACGGCGGTGGCGTTGCTGGCCCCCCTGGTCAGCCTGGTCGTGGGAGTGGCGGTTTTCCTGCTGCTGCACCGGATCGCCACACGTCAGCAGGCGACGGACTCCACCCGCCGATCGTTCCTGCTCGGCAGTATCGGCACCGTGGTCGGGGCCGGAGTGCTCGGCGGCGCGGGGCAGCTGATCAGCGGAACCCGGGACGCGACCGCCTCCCGGGCGGCGGTAGGCCCGCTCGTGCCCGCGGTTTCAGCCCCGCCGATCCCCGCCGACGCGGATTTCGCCAAGCTCGGGACCCCGCCGTTCCTCACGCCGAACCGGGACTTCTACCGCGTCGACACCGCGTTGTCCGTTCCGCAGGTGCGAACCGAGGATTGGAGCCTGCGGATCCACGGGATGGTCGAGCGGGAAGTCCGGTACCGGTATCGCGATCTCCGCGACCGGCCGCTGGTCGAGCGCACCGTGACGATGACGTGCGTGTCCAATGAGGTCGGTGGCGACTATGTGTCCACTTCGAACTTCGTCGGGGTCGATCTCGCCGATTTGCTGGCGGAGGCCGGGGTACAGCCGGGTGCGGAGCAGTTGTTCTGCTCTAGTGTGGACGGTTGGACGTCCGGTACGCCGGTCGCCGCCGCACTGGATCGTTCGCGGGGCGCGATGCTGGCGCTCGGCATGAACCGCGAACCGTTGCCGCTGGAGCACGGCTTTCCCGCGCGGCTGGTCACTCCCGGGCTTTACGGGTATGTCTCGGCCGTCAAATGGGTGGTGGACATCGAGGTCACCACCTGGAAGGCCCGGCAGGCGTACTGGCTCCGCCGCGGCTGGGGCGAGCAGGCGCCGATCAAGACCGAATCGCGGATCGACACGCCCAAGGGCTTCGCGACGGTTCCGTCCGGCACGGTGCGGATCGCCGGCGTCGCCTGGGCGCAGCACACCGGGATCGCCAAGGTCGAGATCAAAGTGGACGGTGGGTCCTGGCAACCGGCCACCTTGTCCGCCGAGGTGAACCCGAACACTTGGCGGATGTGGTGGACGCAGATTTCCGTGAAGCCCGGTACGCACCAGGTTTTCGTGCGGGCGACCGACAAATCCGGCTATACGCAGACCGAAGCCCGCGCCGGCACCGTGCCCGACGGGGCGACCGGCTGGCATTCCACGACTTTTATCGCTTCCTGACCAATCCGGATCCGATCCGGTGCCGAATACCTGAAGAACAGTCCACTGTGAACGGAGAATTGCCGTGAAGTCCCTTCGCCTCGCCGGTATCGGTGCCGTCGCTGCTCTCGCCCTCACCGCGTGCGGCAGCAGCACCGACAACAACGCCTCGAGCAGCTCCTCGTCGGCAATGCCCTCGTCGATGCCGTCCTCGGCGCCGATGTCCAGCAGCAGCTCCGGCGTCACCACCAACGACCAGGTCTTCGGTCCCGCCTGTTCCCAGCTCCCGCAGGGCAGCGCGCCGGGTTCGCTCGACTCGATGGGCCCGCAGCCGGTCGCGTCCGCCGCCTCGACGAACCCGCTGCTCACGAAGCTGGTCGCGGCGGTCAAGGCCACCAACCTGGTCGACACGCTCAACAGCCAGCAGGCGATCACCGTCTTCGCCCCGGCCGACCCGGCGTTCAACGCCCTCGGCGACGCGAAGTTCAAGGAGCTGGCGGCCAACCCGAACCAGCTCGCGCCGATCCTGCAGTACCACGTCGTCGGAAAGCGCTACGACGCCAAGGGCCTCGAACAAGCCGGCACCCTGACCTCGCTGAACGCGGGGGGCGGGCCGCTGAAGATCGAGGGTTCCGGCGACAACCTGACGGTCAACGGCGCGAAGATCCTGTGCGGGAACATCCCGACCAAGAACGCGACCGTTTTCGTCATCGACAAGGTGCTCACCCCGGGTACGAACAAAAACTGAGCCACCGGGCCCGGCGCGCCTCCCCAGCGCCGGGCCCGGTTTTCCTTCAGCTGAGCGAAGAAGCGACGTGCAGATCGACGTTCTTCGTTTCGGGAGCCATGAACGCGCTCACGATCGCACCCAACGCGGCGATACCGGCGGCGATGTACATCGTGGCCGACAGCCCGAGATTGGTCAGCGACCACGGCGTCGCGAACGTGCCGACCGCCGCGCCGATCCGGCTGATCCCGGTGCACAGCCCCACCGCCGAGGCACGAACCTCAGTCGGGAACAGTTCGTTCGGGTAGATCCATTCCAAAATGGACGGGCCGCCGTTGAACACGGCGTACACCGCGAAAGCCAACGCGATCAACCACAGCGCGGCACCCGGTTGCAGGCCAAGGTAGAACAGCCCGGCGGCGGAAATCGCGAAGCCCCAGATCAGCACGGGGCGACGGCCGAGCCGGTCCACCAGCAGCAGCGCGGCGATGTTTCCGACGAAGAAGAAGAAATTGATCAGCCCGTACCCGAGGTGCGACAGATTGCCGCCGCCGAGGTTGAACAGTTCGAGAATCCGCGGGCCGAACGCGTAGATCGCGAACAGCGGGACCACGGTGCAGGTCCAGAAGATCGAGATGAAGATGACCCGCTTGAGATATCCGCGGCGCCACAACGCGGACATCGGGGTTTTGGTCTCGGCTTCCGGCAGGTCGTCCAGCGTCGCGTGCTCGCCGATCGTCGTGCGCAGCACTTCCAGCGCTTCGGCGTCGCGGCCCTTGCTGTGCAGCCAGCGCGGCGATTCCGGGATGCTGGTGCGGGCGATCACGATCAGCAGCGCGGGCACCGCCGAGGACAGCAGCATCCACTTCCAGCCCTGGTCCACGTTGAGCAGGAAGAACCCGACGAAGGCGGCGACCGTCGCGCCGACGAACCACATCGCGTTCAGCCCGCCGACCAGCCGCGCCCGCCACGCCTTCGGCGCGAACTCGGTGACCAGCGCGGTGGCGATGGGATAGTCCGCGCCCACCGCGACGCCGATCAGCAGCCGCAGCACGAACAATTGCGCCGCGTCGGCGACGAAGAACTGCAGAACCGAGCAGACGATGATCGCGATCAGGTCGATCGTGTACATCAGTTTCCGGCCGATGCGGTCGGTGAGCGGGCCGAACACCGCTCCCCCGATGAACACGCCGACCAGCGCGGACGCGCCGATCAGGCCGGACCACAGCGAGTCCATCTGCCACTGCGGGCCGATCTGCACCAGCGCGATGCCGATGATGCTGAGGATGTAGCCGTCCAGGAACGGCCCGCCGGACGAGTACAGCGCCAGTTTGCGGTGGAATCCGTTGAGCTTGGCGGAATCCAGGGTCGCGCGAACAACAGAGCCGGCGGTTTCCGGTGCGCGGTCAGTCTTCATGTCGATTGGTCTCCTCGCTGCCGACCGCCGCCACGGCGTCGATCTCGATGCGTTTCGTCCCCCGGAATCCGGCGACCTGGACCGTGGTCCGCGGCGGCAGGTCGATGCCGGCGAAACGGTCGAGGTAGGCCTGGTGGTAGGCGTCGAACTCGCCGAGATCGGCGAGGAACACCGTCAGTTTGAGCAGCGTGCGCAGGCTCCCTCCCGCGGCCCGCAAGGTGTCCTCGAGATTGTCGAGGGCCACCCGCACCTGCTCGTCGATTTCTTCCGGGACGCTGCCGTCCCGGCGCGCGGGAACCTGCCCGCACGCCCAAATCACTCCGCCGAAGACAGCGGCACCGGCGTACGGGCGCGGTCCGTGCGGATGCGCTACCAATTCGCGCGAGGTCATCGGCCCTCCCGGTGGTCCGGAATCAGGAACCCGCGCGCGATCGAATACGCGAGAGTCCACAGTGGAGTTCTCACGGACACGCCATGGGCGACCGCTTCGCGATACCGCCGCTTTCGTTCCGCCGCAGTGGAAATGACTTCCCCGGCGGGAACGTCGGACAGCGGGCGGATCACCAATCCCGCGACCGGCGGACGCGGTTCGGCCACAGCGGGAAGCCGGAGCAGATCCCCTTCCGGAGTAACCACAGTGCGTTCTCCACCGTCCGAAAGGGACAGTACCCGGCCCGCCCGTTCGGCGATGTCCAGCGCGGCCCAGTCCAGCGCCGGGGCTCCCGCCATTCCAGGCACGACCAACGTGCCCACCACCGCAGCCGTTTCGCACGCCGGGACGAACGCCTGCAGCGGACCGCGCGAAGCCGGGTCGTGCGCCACGGCGGAACCGTCGCAATGTTCGAGCCGCAGCCCCACCCGTCCAGCCGGAACGCGTGCCGTCTCGGTGGCCAAGGCGTCGAGACCGGCGCTCTCGTGGACCTCAGCAGACGCGATAATCTCAGCCAAATACTCCGCCTCGCCGCTGCTGAGCCCCGAAGCCCGCAATGCGCGTAGCGCAACCTCGTGGATCTCCCGCACGGACACCCGGGTGAGCACGGCTTCGGCGGCCGAAACGCGCTCGGCCCTCGCCGCGGTCATTGCCCGGCTCCGGGGAACACCGTGTCGAACAGCCGGAGCCAGTTGCCGCCCAGCACCTGCGCCACCACGGTTTCGTCCAGGCCCACTTCCAGCAGCCCCTCGGTGAGGACCGGGAAATCGGCCGGTCCGCCGAACCAGTTCGGCCACACCGGCCACTGCGGTTCCACCGGCACCGCGGACGCGGGCCGCCACCGGCCGTTGCGCAGCCACGCGACGTAGTCCTGCGACCAGTTCCGCGTGCAGTCGCTGCCGAGTGCGACGTGGTCCGGCCCGATCCTCTCCACCAGTCCGGCGACCATTTCGCAGAACTGCCGCCGGGTCGTCTTCTCGCCACCGATCACGTTGGGGTACAAGCAACAGCCGAGCACGCCGCCGCGCGCGGCGAGGGCGTCGATGACGTCGTCCGGCTTGTTGCGCGGCGAATCCGCGAAGGACAACGGGTTCGCGTGCGTGATCGCGACCGGCCCGGCCGAGGCGTCGATGGCGTCGCGGCTGGTGCGGTTCCCGACGTGCGACAGGTCGACCAGCATCCCGACGCGGTTCATTTCCGCGACGATGAACCGGCCATAGGAGGTGAGTCCGGAATCGTGCTCGTCGTAGCAGGCGCCGCCGACGAGGTTCTGGATGTTGTAGGTCAGCTGCGCGATGCGGACGCCGAGGCGGTGGAACACCTCGACCATCCGGTAGTCGTCGCCGAACGGCGAGGTGTTCTGGAAGCCGAGCAGCACGGCGAGCCTGCCGTCGCTCTTCGCTTTCCGGATGTCGTCGGCGTTCTCCGCGAGGACGACCAGATCGGCGTTGTCCCGTGCGAGTTCGTACCAATCCGCGACCGCGCGCAGCGTTTCCTGCGGGCCTTCCCAGACCGCACACGTCGCGTTGACGCCGGTGACGCCGCCCGCCTTCAGCTCCTCCAGGACTTTGCGGTCCCAGTTGTTGATCTGCAGTCCGTCGACGACAGTGAGGTCGCCGTGCTCCAGGGGGTCCACTCAGGACTCCTTTCCGGGCTTGCGGGTGAACAGCCAGTCGTCGTCCACACCGGACTCGACGTCGCTCGCCCGGGGCGCGCCCGAGAACAGCGTGACGCGCAACCAGTCGGTCGACTGCGGGCTGTAGTTCTCCATGCCGTAGAGGGCCAGCTGGAACCGCTGCAGGTGCAGCGGAAGGAAATCGTCGGCGAGCAGGTTCGCGCGGACCTCGCCGTAGCGGAGCCCGGCGACGGACTGCACGCGCGCGACAATGCCGCGATGCCAGGGGAATTCCAGCAGGAACTCCGCCACCGAACGGTCGGCGTCGGCGGCGGCCAGGTCGTGCCGGAGGGCGTGCACGGCGCGGGCGATGTCGATCGGATGCTCCATCGATTCGCCCGGGTCCTGGCCGCGTTTGCCGCGTCGCGGTTCTTCGTTGTCCTCCGCGGAGAACCAGAACCTGGCTTGTTCGTTCGGGTCGGTGAAGTCGAACTCGCGGGTCCAGTCGTACCGGTCGGCCAGCAGGTCGCGCAGCTGTCCGCAGGTCTGGGCGATCTCGACGCGCCGCCGCTGGTCGCAGGTCAGCAGGTGCTCGATCTCCGCGTCGAGCGAGTCGTCCAGTTCGACCAGGACAGTGTGCAGCACCGCCCGGGCCTCGGCACCGAACTCCGCGGCCCGGTCGTCGAGATCCCGCCAGCGGAAGCCGCCCGCCGGGAATTCGCTGAGCAGAGAAGCGATTCCGTCGAGGCGTTCGGCCAGCTCCGGGCAGGTCAGGTACGGCGCGGTCGCCAGGGTGTCGCGTTCGCGGAAGTAGCGGCGGGCGCGGTCGAGCAGTTCGCTCGCCCGCCGCACGGAACCAGCATCGGCTTCCGCGTCGAGGGCATGGGCCAGCGGCAGTTCCCGCGCCGAGCACCACGCGTCGAGGATGCTCGGATGGTTCACCACGAACGGGACCATGCCGAGCCCGGTCGCGTTGCCCAGGCCGAGGTATCGCCGCCAGTCGCCGGAAAGCTTTGCCGCAGCAGGGTTTCGCCGGGCGGCACAGTGCTCGACGAGGTCGTAGCTGAACTCGCGCAGCAACCACGCGGCCAGCATTTGCGCGCGATACGGCACCCGCAGCGGCGGGACTTCGGCAACCCGGTCGAAGTCGGCGAGACCGAACTTTCCGTTGCTGTAGAAGGCGGTGCTGCGCAGGATGTAGCAAGCGTCGCCCATGGTGGCGCATTCCGGCTGTTCTCCGCGCGCCAGTTGAGCTGTGACGTAGTCGAAGAATCGCTCGCTCCGGTTGGCCCGGGTCCACACCAGCGTCGCGGCGTCGGCCCGGCCAGCTTCCTGCCGTGGTACTTCACGACGCAGCTCGGCCAGCCGATCGTCCGGAATTGGGCCTTCCACCAGGGCAGCCGTGACATCCCACCGCTTCGCGATCACGCGGTCAGTGCGCTCGTTTTCCTGCAGCACAGTGGAAAACACCGCGAAGTGCAGCAGCGTGCCGTCGGCGTCGATCCGGTAGACCGCTTCGCCGTGACCGTTGTCGTCGAACTCCCAGCGAACGGTGGAGACCGTCCAGCGCTCCCGAGCCGCCTGGCGGAGGAACGACCGCGCGAAGCTGTGCCGGGTGTAGCGGGCGGCGCCCAGTTCCGCCGGGGCGAGCGCCGTGTCCGCGGGCCGGGTCACGATCGGTCCCGAGGCGCGGACGTCCGCAGGTACGCGGTCTTGGTCCAGGTGAAGAACTCCGCGGCGGATTCGCCGTTCTGCTCGCGGGGCGCGGGGAACGACGAGTCCTTGAGGCCGCCGAACGGAGCGTGCACCTCGGATCCGGTGTTCGGCGCGTTGACCTTCACGATGCCCGCGTCCAGATCGCGCAGGCACTGCCGTACCGCGCGCTCGTCGTCGGTGAACACCGCCGCGGTGAGCCCGAAGCGGGTGCCGTTCGCGAGCCGGATCGCCTCGTCCAGGTCGGCGGCGCGCAGCACGGTGGCGACCGGGCCGAATACTTCCTCCTGGCTGATCGTCAGTTCGGGCGTCCCGGCCAGCAGCGTCGGCGCGACGAACGCACCGCCCTGTGGGGAATCCGCGCGGGCCAGCACGGTCGCGCCCTCGTCCACCGCCTGCTGGATCGCGCCCTCGACCTCTTCCGCCGCGCGCGCGGACACCAACGGTCCGATCTCGACTGCCGGCGTCGTCCCCGGCCCGACGACAAGACCCTTGACCCGCGCGGACAGTTCGGCGACCAAGCGGTCATAGGCGTCCCCGACCGCGATGATCCGGCGAGCGGCCGTGCACTTCTGCCCGGTCCCGCTCATCGACGCGGTGACCAGCGCCGCTGCAGCCTCCGCCGGGTCCGCGTCGGGCAGGACGATCGCCGCGCTGTGCCCGCCGAGTTCAAGCTGCACCTTCGCCCCGCGCGGCACGACCGCGGCCTGGATCGCCCGGCCGACCGGCACCGACCCGGTGAAGGTGACGCCGGACAGCTCTGGCCGTTCCACCAGCTCCGCGCCGAGCGAACCGGGCGCGAGCAGCAGGTTGAGCACGCCGTCCGGCACCCCGGCCTCGATGAGGACCTCGGCGAACGCCACCGCCAGCGCGACCGTGTCGCTGGCCGGCTTCCACACCACCGCGTTGCCCCACAGCAGCGCGGGAGCCAGCTTCCACGCCGGGATCTGCACCGGGAAGTTCCACGGCGTGATCACGCCGACGACACCGAGCGGACGGCGCACGGTCCGCACCACCTCATCCGGGTTGCCGGACGGGTAGAGCACGCCGTCGGCGCTGCGCGCCCGGCCCGCGTGATAATGCAGCGTCTCGACCGACGCAGCCACCTCGCCCCGCGATTCCGCCAACGTCTTGCCCTGCTCGCGGGTCATCAGCGCGGCCACCGATTCGGCGCGCTGGGCGAGCAGTTCCGCGGCCCGCCGCAGCACGAGGCCGCGGGCGATGGTGCCCTGGCGGTCCCACTCCGGCTGCGCCGCCACGGCCGCGCGCACCGCCTCGTCGAGCAGCTCCGGACCGGCCGTCCGGTACTCGGCCACGATCTGCGCCGGATCCGCCGGGTCGACACTCTGCGCGACCGGTCCGTCGCCGGGAACCCACCGTCCCGCTACGAAGTGCTGCAACGACAATGCGTGATCCACGGGTGCTCCTCGACGTTCGCGACGGTGCTTGTCGTCCATGACGCTAAGTCGCGCGGAACACAGAGTGAAGTATCTATTGCCTACGCACTGATAAGGAACCATTATCACCGGCGTGGAACTCCGCCAGCTTCGCTACTTCGTCGCGGTCGCCGAGGAACGCAGTTTCCGCCGCGCGGCCGAACGGCTGCACCTCGCCCAGCCCGCGCTCAGCCAGCAGATCGCGAAGCTGGAGAAAGAGCTGTCCGTGCGGCTGCTCCTGCGGACCACCCGCAGCGTCGAGCTGACCGAACCGGGCCGCGTGCTGCTCACCGAGGGCCGTCGCGTGCTCGCGGGCAGCCAGCACGCCCTCACCGCCGTCGCGCACGCCGCGCGCGGCGAACTCGGGCTGTTGCGGATCGGGTTCGTCAGCTCGGCCGCGCTCGAAATCGTTCCCGCCACAGTGCTGGAGATGCGGCGGCAATGGCCGAATGTCCGTTTCGAACTGACTGAATCGACCACCGACGCGCAGATCGCCGCACTCGGCGACGGCCAGCTCGACGTCGGCATCGCGCGCGAGGTCGGCGAAGCCGCCGGACTGACCGTGCACCCGCTGGGCCGCGAACGGCTGATCGTGGCCGTGTCCGAGACGCATCCATTGGCGGACAACGAAACCGTCGAGATGGCGGAGCTGGCCGACGAGCCCTTCCTCGCCTTCCCGCGCACTCGCGTCTCGCGGCTGCACGACCACATCGAGACGCTGTGCCTGCGCGCCGGATTCCGCATGCGAGTGGTCCAGGAGGCCGTCCAGTTCCCCACCATGCTCGGCCTCGTCGCGGCCGACACCGGCATCGCGATAGTGCCGAACGCCTTGCGCGCCTTGCAGTTGCCCGGACTGCGCTATCTCGCGCTCACCGACGCTGGCGCGTTCTCGACCGTCTCGGCGATCTCGCGCACCGATCACGAAAACAACCCGGTGGTCGACCGTTTCCTCAGCGTCGCGCGTGCCCGATGATGTCCCGGTGGACTTCGAAGCGCACCGCGGCGAACTGACCGCTTACTGCTACCGGATGGTCGGCTCGTTCCACGAGGCCGAGGACCTGGTGCAGGAAACGCTGCTGCGCGCGTGGAATGCCCGCGACCGGTACGACTCGGCCCGCGCTTCGGTGCGGACCTGGCTGTACCGGCTCGCGACCAACCTCTGCCTCACCGCCCTTGAGGGCCGTGCGCGTCGGCCGTTGCCGTCCGGCCTCGGCGCCGCCAGCGACGATCCGGGCGCGCCACTGCAACCGGCGACGGACATCCCGTGGCTGCAGCCGTTCCCCGACGCACGCTGCGAGGCCGACACCCGCGCCGGACTGCGGCTGGCGTGGGTCGCCGCGACGCAGGTCCTCCCCGCGAAGCAGCGGGCGGTCGTCGTGCTCCGGTCGGTGCTCGAGTTCAGCGCGGCCGAGGTCGCGACGCAGCTGGAGACCACCGTTCCGGCCGTCAACAGCGCGCTGCAACGAGCCCGCGCTGCCCTCGCCGACGCGGGCGCAATGGACGAGGTCGCCGAGCCGGACGACGCGCAGACCCAAGCCGTGATCGACCGGTACGCGCAAGCCTTCGAGGACGCCGACGTCGAGGCGCTCGTCAAGCTGCTCACCGACGACGCGATCCTGGAGATGCCGCCGGTGCCGCTCTGGTTCCAGGGCACCGACGACTACGGCCGGTTCATGCACCGGGTGTTCGAGATGCGCGGAGTCGGCTGGAGCGTCCGCGGGCTGACCGCCAACGGGCAGCCCGCGCTCGCCGTCTACACGCCCGACGGGCAACTGCACACCCTGCAGGTCTTCACGGTGACCGGCGGGCGGATTTCGCACAACGTCGTCTTCGCCGATCCGCGCGTTTTCGAGGCGTTCGACCTGCCGCCGAAGATTTTTTAGCCGGGAGCGATGAGTTCGGGCGGGGCCGCCGGTAGGTACTGGCGACACCGATTGAAGGGATCTCCGCCATGAGCGTCATCGTCATCGCCTTCACCACCCTCGACGGCATCTCGTCCGACCCGGACGGCTCCTCCGGCACCCCCGGCGGCGGCTGGGCCTTCCGGCACGGCCCGGAGTCCGTCTCGGGTGACAAATTCCGGCTCGGGAGCACGCTGGACGACGGCGTCCTGCTGCTCGGCCGCAAGACCTGGCAGCTGTTCTCGAACCTCTGGCCGCACCGCGACGACCCGTTCTCGCAGCGGATGAACGCCGCGGCCAAGCTGGTCGCCACCAGCACTCTGGCCGACACCAGCGCGTGGCAGAACTCCTCGGTTCTCGACGGCGACCTGGTGGACGCGGTGAAGCGGGAAGAGCGCGACATCGTCGTCACCGGCAGCCTGAGCGTCGTGCACACCCTGACGGCAGCCGACCTGGTCGACGAGTACCGGCTGCTGACCTTCCCCACCGTCCTGGGCGCCGGGACCCGCCTTTTCCCGGACGGCACCGGACCCGCCCACCTGGATTGCGTGTCGGCCGAACGCGTTGGCGCGGCGACGCTTTCGCGGTATGTGCGCGAAAATTCAGTGGAGGGCTCCGGGAGGTAGGCCGTACCGTCGCTGGCCATGTTGCTGCTCGTTTCGGGCGCGTCCAGCGTCGGCAAAACCACCGCTCGCTTGCACGCGCGGCAGCTGCTCGACGACACGTACGAGAACGCCGAACTGAGCACGCTCGGCCCGATCCCGGCCGTGCAGACCGTCGCGTGGCGGCAGGAGCGGGTGGAAGTCGCGGTGCGACGCGCGATCGCGCTCGAAGCCGAGGGCAGGCATCTGCTGCTGGCCGGCGATCCGGTGCCGCTCGGCGAAGCGCTGGCCGCGCCGAGTGCCGATCGGATCGACATCGCCGCCTGCCTGCTCGACCTCAGCGACGAGGCCCACCTGGCTCGGCTCGCCCGTCGCGGCGAGCCGAGCCACGCGAATCAAGCATTCGCGGCGTGGCTTCGCGCGCACGCGCACGATCCCGGACACCTTCCGGAAGCCGTCACGAACGACTCCTGGCCCGAGATGCGCTGGGACCGCTGGGTCGGCCGTTCCCCCGGTCCGGAGTGGGCGATGACGGTGCTCGACACGTCTTCGCTCGGCCCGGAGGAGGTCGGCCAGGCAGTCGCGGAATGGTGCCGCCGGGCGGTGGCCGGGGAGGCTCCGGTCTTCCCGGCTGGCTGGTTCGCGGAGGTCCGTGAGGGACGCTGAGTCCCAAGTGCCGGGAACTTAACCTCCGAGACTCCGGCCTGTCGAACGTCCACAAAGGACACCAACAGCGCCGGACTGCCCGGCTTGCCGCCAGGTGGCCTTGTCTTGTGGTCCGTGAAGGGCTCCTTGAGGGAATCAGATTCCCTCAAGGAGCCCTTCACGGACCACAACCCGACTCCCGCGTCCGCAGCCCACAACGACCCGCACTCACCCTGACCCCACCAGCCGAGCCGGGGAAACACGCCGCAAGCGCGTCCACATCACAATCTCAAGTTCCCGGCATGGGGACTCTGAGTCCGTCAGGGTTCCCCTCACGGACGTGACTCAGTCCGCGTATCCGTGCTCGTGCGCGTACCGCACCGCCTGCGCCCGGGTCCCGCATCCGGTCTTCGCGAAAATCCGGTTCACGTGCGTCTTCACTGTCGCCTCGCTGACCTGCAGTTCCCGCGCGATCTCCCGGTTCCCCCGCCCCGCCGCGACGTGTTTCAGCACGTCCACCTCCCGCGCGGTCAGCCCGTCCTCCGGCGGCGCGGCCGGACGCCGGGCCGCGGCCAGCAACGTCCGCTGCACCGCCAGGTCCATCACGGTCTGCCCAGCCGCCGCCGCATGGATCGCCCGGCCGATCTCGTCGCCATTCGCCGCCTTGGTCACGTAACCGACCGCGCCCGCGTCCAACGCGCGCACGATCGAGGCACTGTCCGCATAAGTGGTGAGCACGACGACCCGGGTGCCGGGCAACTCCGCGACAATCCGCCGAGTCGCCGCCGCCCCGTCGCAGCGCGGCAGATCGAGGTCCATCAGCACCACGTCGGGCTGCAGCCGCACGGTTTCCTCGATCGCCGCGAGACCGTCGCCCGCCTGTCCGACGACCTCGATGTCCGGCAGCAGCCCGACCAGCAGCACCAGGCCCTCCCGCACCGCGGGCTGGTCCTCGGCCACGAGCACGCGCACGATCGTCATGCCGGGATCCTCACCGACAACCGCCAGCCCGCGCCGTCCGGGCCCGCGGTCACCTCGCCGCCGACCAGTTCCGCGCGCTCGCGCAAGCCGGTCAGGCCGTATCCGGCCCCGGGCAGACCGCTGCCGGAACCGGTCCGGTTGACGACCGTCATCGCCACCTCGCTGTCCAGATAGGACAGTTCAACCGACACCGGTGCACCGGCGGCATGCTTGCGGGCATTGGAAAGTCCTTCTTGGACAGTGCGGTAGAGCAGCAGGGTGACGTCCGCGGGGAGTTCGCGAGGCTCGCCGGTCACCTGGATCGAAGCGTTGTCCGGCAGCGAGCCGAACAACTCCGGCAACGCCATCGGATCACCGCGCAACGCGTGCACCGCTCGACGCGTCTCGATCAAACCGTCCTGCGCCAACTGTCCGGCCTTCTGCACGCAAGCGGCGAGTTTTTCGTCCGGAGACGGCAATTCGGCCACGAGCCGCGCCGCCGCCTGCAAATGCAGCGACAGCGCCGAGAGCGAATGCGCCTGGATGTCGTGGACCTCCCGCGCCAGCCGGGCGCGTTCCTCCAGCGTCGCGCCCCTGGCCACGGCTTCCTGGGTGAGCCGGGTCTGATCCAGCAGGTCACGCGCTTGCCGCGCCTGCACCCGGTACTGCCGCCGGTTCAGTCCGAGCAGCACCACGACGGCCACCGCGAGCGCGTTCCCCGCCACAAGCCCGCCCGGCTGCCCGGCGAGATACCCGCCGACGGTGGCTGCGACCCCCGCGACCGCAGCCACCGTGATGATCTCCGCCGGGCGGATCGCCGCCAGCGAGGACAACACCAGCAAGGACAGGCAGAGCAACGACGGCCCGGTAAGACTTTGGTCCGCCACCGTCACGACCGTGCCGAACAGCGCGGCCAGCGAGAGCAGCACGCCAGCCGCACGCGGCCAGCGCAGGTCCAGCAGCCCGAACGCGAGGCCACTCGCGGCGGACGCCGCCAACGGCACCCACTCCCACTCCGCACCGGGCCGAGCGGTGACGAGGATCGCGACGAAGGCGACCGGTGTGAGCAGCCGCATCACCACCAGCGGCAGCCGGCTCATCACATCCCCTCCCCTGGGCTTCTTCGCTGCTCAGCGTAGTCAGACCCGCACTGGTCGCACGTCGTGGACCTCGTCCAGCCGCCGGGCGCGCCACAGCACCCCGCCGGCCCGCACCGCGACCATGGCCAGCGCCATCAGCACGAAGAACAGGCCGACGCCGTCCTCGTCCAGCTGCGCGCTGACCAGGAACTCGCCGACCTTCGCGGCGAACGAGTGCACGTTCTCCACCGCCCACACGAACACCAGCCGTCCCACCAGCACCGCGAGCCAGATCAGCAGGTACGGCCAGCCCGCCCAGGTCTGCACGCGCCCGGTGACCGGACTGCGCTCCACCCGGGTGGTCGCGATCAGCCCCGCGCCGGCGACCGCCCCGACGCCGGCCCCGACCAGGCCGGCCGCCACATTCGGCCCGGTGAGCGAGATGCCGCCGGTGAAGTACAGGACTCCGATGACGGTGCACGAAACGAACGGCATGATGCCCATGACCAGGTTGTGCCGACGGCGGCCCACCTGGGTGAAAAGAACGAGGGCGAGCAGGATCCCGCCCATGATGAGAGCGTCGGTCATCGCGGCCTTCTTCTCAGTCAGGCGGGCCGGAACACCCGCCTCGCCGACGCTAGGGCGCGGAGCCCGCCGGATCGTCCAACCGTCGACCGATTCCGGGTGGACGTGACGTACACCCGGAATACCGGGAAAGGCGCACCCGCACCGGTACACTGTGGAGCGTCAGCGGCCGAAGACGGCTGGGCGCGATCAAAAGCCGTGGAGCCGGACAAACGATGATTCCCGCATTGCTGGTCCTCTCGGCCGCGGTCCTGATGCGCGCGCTCGCGGCCAAACAGCTCGACCGGTGGAACATCGCCGCGCCCGTGCTGATGGTGCTGTGCGGAGTCGCGACCGCGCTGTTCGCGAATCCGGGAAAACTGCTCGAGCTCTTCGACACCGAAATCGCGCAGCACGTCGCCGAACTCATTCTCGCGATGCTGCTTTTCGTCGACGCCACCGAGGTCCGCGGCGGACGGCTGTGGGGACACGCGCCCGGTCTCGTCGCACGGGTGCTGTTCCTCGCGCTGCCGCTGAGCCTCGGGCTCGCCATGCTGGTCGGCTGGGCGTTCTTCCCGGAACTGTCGTGGCCGTTGCTGCTGATCGTCGCGTGCATCGTCATCCCGAGCGATTTCGCCGCCGCCGAACGCGTCGTACGGGACAAGACTCTGACGCCGCAAGTGCGCAGCGTGCTGAACGTCGAAAGCGGTTACAACGACGGTTTGGTGTCGCCGCTGTTCCTCTTCGCACTCATTCTCGCACGCAGCGACAATACGGCGAATACGGCCGGAAAAGCGCTAGCTACCGCGTTGCCGTTCGCGCTCAAGGCCATCGCCGCCGGCGCGATCATCGGCGCGGTGATCGGTTTCCTGCTGTTCCTCGCCGTCCGCTCCGGCTGGACTTCCGGACAGGGGCGGCGCATCGCGATCCTGACGACCCCGCTGCTGACCTACGCGGCCACCGTCGCCATCGACGGCAACGGATTCGTCGCCTGTTTCGTCTCCGGCATCGCCTTCCGCTACGTCTACCGCGCCTTCGCCGCGCGGCACCTCCGCACCTCGGACAGCGCCGCCCGGGAGCACTTCGCCCGGCCGTCGGAGGATCTGCAACTGCTCGAAGAGGTCACCGGGATCCTGACGATGGCGATGTGGTTCGTCGTCGGCGGGGCCGCGGTGGTCATGGTGTCCTTCGGCGTGCCGTGGGAGCCGGTCGTGTTCTGCCTCCTCGCGCTGACCGTTCTGCGGATCCTCCCGGTGATGCTGTCGCTGACGCGGACCCGGATGCCGCTGCGGGACCGGTTCCTCGTAGGCGCGCTCGGCCCGCGCGGCACAACGTCGATCGTGTTCGGGCTGCTCGCGATCAACGGCCTGACCGGCGAGGCAGGCGACCTCGTGCTGACGCTGACGGTGGTCTGCGTCCTCGGCAGCGTGGCCCTGCACGGGCTCGGGTCGACGCCGCTCATCGCCCGGTTGATGACTCCGCGGGCGCACCGACAGTCCGAGTAACATGCACTCAGAGTAGCCGCCGCTCGCTTTCGTAATTCCCAGCTACTACACAGGTTTCGCGGGAAAATCTCCCCCGCACGGGTGGTCTATCGGATCTTCCCGTAGCGTTCCGTGACCGCCAGCAGAGTAAGGGTCAAGCGCGACGCATCACGTCGCAGTTCCGCGCAGAGGACCCCGCTCATGTCCGCACCCACGCTCGCCGAACCCCAGGCCGGACGGCATCGTTCCGGCAGCGTGCGCGTCGTCGCCGTCATCCCCGCGCACGACGAAGAACCGCAGATCGCGCACACCGTCGCCGCGCTGCGCAGGCAGGACCGGCTCGTCGACGAGGTCTTCGTCGTCGCCGACAACTGCACCGACGACACCGCCGGAGCCGCCTCGGCGGCCGGAGCCCGGGTCCGGCCGTCCGAAAACAACACGCACAAGAAGGCAGGCGCACTGAACCAACTGCTGGCCTGGCTCCTGCCGCGCCTGGACGAGGACGACGTCATCCTCGTCCAAGACGCGGATTCCACTTTGGACCCGCAATTCGTGAGCACCGCCCTGCGCCACCTCGACCACGGCTACGGCGGCGTCGGCGGAGTGTTCCGCGGCGGTCCGGGCGGCGGGTTCGTCGGCCACCTGCAGCGCAACGAATACGCCCGCTACGCCCGCGACGTCCACCGGCTGCACGGAAAATGCCTGGTACTGACCGGAACCGCGGCGATGTTCCGGGTCAGCACTCTCCGCGAGGTCTCCGCCGCACGACTCGCCGGCCGCCTGCCCGCAGGCGACGGCAGCGGCGGAATCTACGACACCACCGTGCTCACCGAAGACAACGAACTCACCTTCGCCCTCCTGCACCTCGGCCACCGGGTGATCTCGCCCAGCGCCTGCACGCTGGAAACCGAGGTCATGACGACCTGGGGTGCACTGTGGACACAGCGTTTGCGATGGAAGCGCGGCGCGGTGGAGAACTGTGTCCAATATGGACTTACGCGCGTCACGTGGCGGTACTGGGGCAGGCAGCTGCTGACCATCGCCGGTGTCCTGGTGAGCGGAATCTACCTGACCACCCTGGCTTTGGCCCTCTCCCACGGCGGCCTCCACCTCAACCCGTGGTGGCTCGGCATCTCGGCGATCTTCGTGGTGGAACGAGTCGTGACGGTGCGGTACCGCGGCTGGCGCCGCATGCTGCTCGCCGCGTCCATGTACGAACTGGTCCTCGACTATTTCCTGCAGGCCTGCCATCTCAAGGCGTACGCGGACGCGCTCCTGCGCACCCGCAAGAACTGGTGAACACCGAGACGGAAACGAGAACCCCATGTACCAGAAAATCGGCGCGGCCTCGGCGGCCGGAGTGACCAGCGGACTCGCCTTCACCGGAGTGAACGCGATGTGGCTGCTGCTGGCCGGGTTCGCGTTGCTGGCGGCGGGAACCGCGTTGCTGCGGATCCTGCCGAGAGTGCGCGAGCAGAGCCGGTGACCTCGCTACCCTGAGCGCCCACGCCAGGAACTTGAGGTTGTGACGTGGACGCGCTTCCGGCGTGCTTCCCCGGCTCGGCTGGTTCGGTCAGGGTGAGTGCGGGTCGCTGTGGGCTGCGGACCCGGGAACGGAAGCCGTGCAGTGGTCCGTGAAGGGCTCCTTGAGGGAATCTGATTCCCTCAAGGAGCCCTTCACGGACCTCAAGACCCCGCTGCGGCCGCGGACAGCGACTTCTGTTTCCAGCTGCATCGAGCCGCGTTAGGCGAGTATGTCGCCGCGATCTGGGGCTGGGACGACGAAATCCAGCGCCGCTACCACGACCGCGCCATCACTCCCGGCCAATGGCAGGTGCTCACGGTCGACGGAGCGGACGCGGGCCTGCTCGTGGTCGAGTACCGGCCGGCGGGAACGGAAAATCCTCCTGGCCCGCGACCCGGACCAGGAGGATTGACCGCATCGGCCGCCGCGGTCAGCCCGCGTCCGTCACCGTCCCGGTGAGATCGATGTCCCGGCCGGATTCCGTCATGTGCAGCGAGACATGCTTCGCCGGATCAGCCCCGTCGTGGCGCACCGTCGGAATCGTCAGGTCGGCGCTCAGCTTCCCCGCCATGATCTGCACGCCCAGCGTCACCCCGGTCTCCGACAACGGCTGCGGCTTCTTCGGGTCCAGGCGGTGCTCGATCAGCCACTGCGGGTCGATGTCCGAGGTCATCAGTTCCGGCCCGGTCTTCGGCGCCTTCACCTCCGCCGTCAGGTAGAGGTCCGAATCGGCCACAGTGGACAGATTGACCGGCCAGGCCAGCACGCCGCCCTCGACCGCCGACACGTCCGTCTTGCCGACGCTCACCTCCGGCTCCGGGTCGTCGTTCTCGACGTTCACCGCGCCCTCGGCCGCTCCGACGACTGTGCCGTGAGTCGCTTTCACGTCGGCCAGCAGCCGGTACGGCCAGCTCCACCGGGTGTTCCCCACGACCGTCGCGGGCAGGTCGAGCGTGTGCTGCCCCGGCGCGAGCGTGACCGCCTGGTACGTCCATTTTTCCCTCGGCGAGAGCGAATCGGCCCGGAAGACCCGCACCGAACCGCCGCCGTCCCCGGTCACCGTGACCGGGATCTGGTACGTCTTCGAGCCGGAATCGCCTTCCTTGACCGTCATCGACCCGAGGTCGACACGGGTCAGCGGGGCCGGGTTCGGGTCGGGCAGGCCGGGCCGCCACGCGTACGCGTCCAGCAGCCACGCCTCGTCGCCCGCCTTCCGCGGCGTCAGCTCCAGACCGGCCACCTCCAGATACGGCGGCAGCGGGACCCGGACTTCCTGGCCCCAGAACGATTTCGTCCGTTCGGTCCCGGCCAGCCCGGCCACCGTCACCGCACCCAGCTTCGTGCGCTTGCCGTGCGTATCGGTGACCGCGACCTCGAACGACTCGGCCGGAGCGTTCTCCGGCGCGATGATCCGCATCGCCAACGCCCGCGCGCCGCTCGAAGAAACCGGGCCGGGCAACTGGATCTTCGCCGGCACGCCAGCCGCCGCCGAACGCACGTGCACGGCGGTCCGCGTCGGATCAGGCGCGTCCTCGAGCCCGACGAAATGCGGCGACTTGGAGGCGCCGGAATTCGCGAGGCACCGCTGATCCGGACCGACCTGCTGGCAGACGTCGCCGCTGCCGGTGACCTTCGTGGACGAATCCGGGACCAGCACCGGAGTCCGCGCACCGCCGAGAGCGTGCGTCAACACGTGCGCCGGATCGGCGGACGGCGCACGCACGCCGGAACCGTCCAACAACGGCTGCACCCGCAGATCGTGGTTCTGGAACAGCTGTGCCGCCGCGGCGACATAGGTCGCGCCGACCGCCCGCTGCTGCGCGTCCGTCAACCGCGCGGGCACGCCAGGCGAGCAATTCGGATCCGGCTGCGGAGAATAGAAATCGTCCTGCGCCGGGGCCACCGCGACGCCCGGAGTCCATTCGGCATTGAAGAAGTTGTGGTTCGCCCCCGAGACATACAGCGCGCTGTGCAAGGCCGTGTCCCGGCTGACGCCGCGTGCCGCGTCGATGTACTGCTGCCCTTGAAGATCCGAGACATCGCCGTCGCACGAGGGCAGGAAAGTGACCGACGGGACGTCCGGAGTCGGGTTGAGCCCAAACACGGTCGGCGCGATGAGCACGTCGCCGCGGATCTTCCACCGGACCGGCCCGGAGAACCCGGTGTCGCCCGGCGGCGGATACAAACTGTCCATCGCGGCGCGGTTGACGCCCTCGCCGCCTCGGGAATGCCCGACCAGCAACACATTCGACAGATCCGCCGCCGGGGAATCCCGCACGATCGCCGGAGCCGTCGAACGAGCGCTGCCGGACCAATCCGCCCAATGCGCGAGGTGCAGCCGGACCAGCGACGACCGGGCCTGCGCACCGCCGTCCTGCGCCGCGTGGTCGAGCGCGTTGATCGCGTCGGCCGAGATGGACACCGTCACGAATCCCTGCGACGCCAGCAATTCCTGGGTCTGCAGGTAGCCGCGGTAGCTCGGGATCGGCAGCATCCCGGCCTTGCACGGCCACTCCGGCGAATAGTCGTCCGGATCGGTCGGGTTGTAGCAGGGCTGGTGCCTGCCGTGCAGGAACACCACCAGCGGCCGGTTCCCCGGCGCGTGTTTCGGCGCGACGACCAGGCCCTGCATCTCGATCGGCCCGTCCAGTCCCGGCAGCCGCACCGGGTCGAGCGAGTACTCGCCCTTGACCGTCGAGAACTGCCCGGGTTTACCGGGATCCACCGCATTAGCGGGCAACGCGGGCAGCGGCGCCGGGGCCGGTTGGTCCGCTGTCGCCTTGGGCGCTTCGGTCAGCGAACGCCCGCCGACGCGCGCCTCGAGCCCGCGCACATCGCGGATCCCGCCGGCTGGCAGCGAGAACGTCCGGAGATCCGCCCGAGGCTGGGCACGGCCGAGCAGCTTGCCGCCGGACCAGAACTCCACCGCACCGTCGCCGAACAGCGGCTTCGGCGCCGTCCAGACCAGCTGGCCGTCCGCGACGCGCCATTCAGGCGACGCGGATGGACCAGCGGCTGGACGCGCCGCCGCCGCGGGCTGTGCCACCGTGACCGCCAGTACGGCGGCTGCCACGATGGGGACAAATTTGCGCAGAAGGACCTTCACTGGGTGCTCCCTCCCCGATGATCTTTCCTTTCTACCGGGAGAGCGACCGCTCGTGCCAGGCGTTCAGGCCCGGCTTTCCGGCAGCGAACCGTCATCAGCCCGGCGACGACGATCTCGCCGAACGCGTCGCCGATCCGCCGGGGCGTCATCGCGCCACGCCGATCACCGCGAACGCGAGCACCCGCGCGGTCGCGACCGGTTTGCACGCGCCGCTCTCGATCCCGCGCTCGACCACCTGGGTGACGAGCGCTTCGAACTCGTCGCGCTTGCGCTCGATCGAGACGAATGTCGTGCTGGAGAGAAACCGGCGCTCCTGCTGGAAAATCGAGATCTCGGACCGGCAGATGCCGATCGGCGAGCACCTCGCGGATCCGCCGCAGCTGGAAATCCATGAACTGGTCGTGGATTTCGTACAGCACGTCCTCCCTGGTCTCGAAATGGCAGGAGAAAGCGCCTTTGGCGAGCTTCGCATCGCGCCAGGGCAGAAGTGCCGCGATCGCGCACCCGCACCAACCGGCTGACACGAACGGAGCAACGCACCCCGAGCGTTCAGGCCCGCATAGTCGTCTCCGCCCACTCCTCAAAGGAGGTCAGCGGAATCCCGAGCTCGCGCGCGAACTCGGGCCGCGCGGGCTGGCCGATCTCGTTCAGCATCGTGTGCGAGAACCCCATCGGCGGCATCCCCGCAGCGAGCGCTTCGTCGACAGTCATGTCCGGCACCGCCAACGGCACCCCCAGCACGCGAGACAGCACCGGCGCGATCTCCGTCATCGTCCGGTAGTCGCTCGCCAATTCCAGTTCGACCCGGTCAAACCGCTCCGGCTCGGCGATGGCCGCGGCGGCCGCCCGGCCGATGTCCCGCACCGCCACCAGCGACAACCGAGTCTCCGGACGCAGGAGCGTCACCAACCCGCCCTCGATGCCGCGCGGGAACACATACTGCAGGGACGGCAGGAAGTTCTCCATGAAAAACCCCGGCTTGAGCAGCGTCCACCTCGGGAACCCGGCTGCCCGGAGCCGATCCTGGACCGCCGCCTTGGCCTCCATCGTCGGCGCCAGGAACGCCCAGCGCTCCTCGGCCAGTTCCGGCGACCCCGCCCCGCTCACCGAGGTATGCACGAACTGCGGCACCCCGGCTTTCTCCGCCGCGTCAACAAGGTTGATCCCCTGAGCCGCCTCGCCCGCGAAGTCCGGCTCCGGCCCGCTCATGTCCGGCATCTGCACGCTGAACACCGCCCGCACGCCCTTCACCGCGGGCGCCAGCCCGTCCCGATCACGCAAATCCCCGACGACGAGTTCGGCGCCCAACGCCTCGACCGCCTTCGCCCGCTCCACCGCCGGATCCCGGACCAGCGCGCGAACCGGCACGCCCGCCGCCAGCAACTCGCGCGCGGTCGCGCCGCCCTGCCGTCCCGTCGCGCCGACGACCAGTACCGGTGCTTGCTCAACCATGACTCTCCCTCGGAACACTAAGTGGCGGACCCCGCCGTTTCGTGTCCGCTACGATACGGCGGGGCCCGCCACTTAGCAAACCCGGAGGTCACGCCATGCCCGGCCAGCAACGCGCAGACGCACGGCGCAACTACGCGCGGATCCTGGAAGTGGCCGAGGAGGAGGTCGCCGCACACGGGGCGAACGCGTCGCTGGAACAGATCGCACGGACGGCCGGAGTCGGCTCCGCGACCGTGCGGCGGCACTTCCCCACCCGGCACGCGCTGCTGGAAGCGGTCTCGCAGGAACGGATCGCCCTGCTGGCCGCCCGCGCACAGGAGCTGGCAGGGGAATCCGACAGCCGCCGCGCACTCCTGGAATGGCTGGACGACGTCGTCAACTACTGCGTAACCGCCCGCGGCCTCGCGGCGGCCCTGGCGTACGACACGCCCGACCCGGCGCACGGGAACTCCTGCTCGATGACGCTGGAAGAGTCCGCGGCCCCGCTAGTCGCGCGCGCCGCCCGCGACGGGGCGGTCTCGCCGGGGGTGACCGTGGGCGACCTGATCGCGTTGATCGTCGGCATCACCTTGACGACCGAACGCCACCCCGACCCGGCTGCCGAGGCCAGCCGCCTGTTCCGGATCGCGGTGGCGGGGATCAGCCCGGAAAGCTAGCGCACTCGTCGCCGGTTCTCACCGCTGCTCACGACACTCCGCACCCCGGCGAGCAGCAATTCCAGCCCGAACGCGAACCGCTCCTCGAAGTCGAGCATCGACTCCATCGGCCCCGACTCCAGGTGCGCGTACTGCCGCGTCCCCAAAACCCCCATCAGCACGTCGATTTCGTCGCCGCTCGCGCCCTGCTCCTCGAGCGTTTCCCCGAGCACGTAGCAAAACACCGCGCCCGCCGCCCAGATCGCTTGTTTCCGTGGCAGCCCGGAAGCCAGCAGGCAGCCGAGCAGAGTGTCCACATAGGTCAGATTGCTGCGCTTGGCCGCGTAGTTCCCGCCGACAATCCGTGCCCCGTCGCGATGCGCGAGCAGCGCCGTGCGCAATCCGGCGGCCAAGCTCCGCACGCGGCTTTCCCAGTCGCCGTCCTCGGCGGGCAGGTCCGCGACCGCGCCGGCGAGGATCGCCTCGGCCATTTCGTCGATCAGCGCGTCCTTGCCGGCGAAGAGCCGGTAGATCGCGGGCAGGTGCAGCCCCATCCGGTCGGCCAGCTGGCGCATGGTGAGCGCCTCCAGCCCGCCCGCGTCGACCAGGTCCAGCGCCTCGGCCACCGCCCGCTCGGCCCGCGTCGCCGCGATTCCCGCCCGTTTCGCCTCGGTTGACATGTTAACGATGTTACCAATACCCTCGGCCAGGCGGCAAGTAACAACGTTAACAAAAGGAGGGAAGCCGATGACTCCGCAAGCCGGAACCGCCGGGAAGCTGGACGTCGCCGTCCGGCAGCTGCGCTGGGAAGCCGACGGCGTGGTCTCGCTGGACCTGGCGGACCCGACCGGGAAACCGCTGCCGAGCTGGGAACCCGGTGCGCACGTCGATCTCGTGCTGCCGAACGGCCTCGAGCGCCAGTACTCGCTCTGCGGCCCGCCCGGCGAACGCGCGTACTACCGGATCGGCGTCCGCCGGGAACGCGCGAGCCGCGGCGGTTCGGAATACGTGCACGCATTTCTCCGTCCCGGCCAGCGCGTCTCGATCAAGGGCCCGCGGAACAATTTCGCCTTCAACCCCGCCAAGTCGTACGTCTTCGTGGCGGGCGGCATCGGCATCACCCCGATCCTGCCGATGGTCCGCGCCGCCGAAGCCCGGGGCACCGACTGGCAGCTGTATTTCGGCGGCCGCACCAGCGCGTCGATGCCGTTCCTCGACGAACTCCGCGGCTACGGCGAGCGCGTGCGCTGCCACTCCTCGGACACCACCGGCCGGATTCCGTTGACTGAGCTGGAAAGGCCCGTCGCGGCGGGCGCGAAGGTCTACGCCTGCGGCCCGGCATCGCTGCTGTCCGATTTGGACACCGCAGCGGCGAACTGGCCTCCCGAAGCATTGCGGCTGGAACGCTTCAAAGCCCCGCAAGCCGCTCCGGCGGAAAACAAGCCGATCGAAGTGGAATGCGCGGCCTCGAAGAAAACCGTGTCCGTCGGCGCCGACGAAAGCATTGTCGGCGCACTCGAAAAAGCGGGGATCCGACCAGTGACCTCGTGCCGGTCCGGCATCTGCGGTTCGTGCGAGACCAAGGTGCTCGACGGCGTCCCCGACCACCGCGACGGGATCCTC
This sequence comes from Amycolatopsis halotolerans, assembly GCF_042647905.1. Classification (NCBI taxonomy): domain Bacteria; kingdom Bacillati; phylum Actinomycetota; class Actinomycetes; order Pseudonocardiales; family Pseudonocardiaceae; genus Amycolatopsis; species Amycolatopsis halotolerans. The sequence goes on along the minus strand of NZ_JBHRWI010000060.1, from coordinate 45,842 downwards.
TCCGCAAGCGAACAAGCGGCAGGCGACCGGATGTTCGTCTGCGTGTCCCGCGCCCGCACCCCACGACTGGTCCTCGACCTGTGACGGGAGAAATCATGACCACCGCGGCAGACGCCTACGCCCCGATCACCATGGCGCGCGTCCGGGAAATCATCGGTTTCCCGGACCAGTTCATCGCCGAGAAAAAGGAACCGCACCTCGGCGAATTCGCCACGCGGTTCATCGCGCACAGCACGTTCTTCTGCGCCGCCACCGTCGGCGCGGACGGCCTCATGGACGTCGGCCCGAAAGGCGACCCGCCCGGTTCGGTGCGGATCCTCGACCCGTGGACGCTCGCCATCCCCGACCGTCCGGGCAACAAACTCGCCGACACCTTCGAGAACATCACCGCCAACCCGTCGATCGGGCTCGTCTTCTTCGTGCCCGGCCTGCGCGAGGTGATGCGGGTCAACGGCGACGCCTTCGTCACCGACGACCCGGAACTGCTGGGCATGCTCAGCGCGGACGGCAAACCCGCCGTGCTCGCGACGATCGTGCGCGTGCGCGAAGTGTTCGGACAGTGCGGCAAGGCCATTATCCGCGCGAAACTGTGGGAGGGCGACACCCGCGGGCTCGCCGAGGCCGCCACCCTCGGCGGCGATTTCTACACCCTCTCCATCGCCGAGCAAGCGCAGAAGATGAACAACAGCCTCGGCGACCTCGTCAGCGGCGCCCTGTACGACGTGATCGACGAGAAGTACCAGAACGACCTGTTCTAAAACTCCGTTGCTCCCACCACGAAGCCCTGCCTAGTATCCGATTTGTGCGATCTCGACCGTCCTTCGTCACCGACGCCGCCATCACCCGCGCGCTCGCCGAACATTGGCAGCCCGTCTCCGAGATCGCTTACCTGCCTTGGGGTTTCGGCGCGCACCACTGGCGCGCCGACACCCTGTTCGTCACGCTGGACCAGCTCGAGCCCCGGCACACCGCGGCGTCGCTCGAAAGCACCTACGCGAGCGCCGCCGAACTGGCCGCCGCCGGGCTCGAGTTCGTCTGCGCGCCAATACCCGCGCGATCCGGCCGGTTCACAGTGGACACCGGCGTCGGCGCACTCAGCATCACCCCGATGCTGAACGGCCGCAGCCCCGCGGAAGCCGAAGTCGACAAACCGGCAATCCTCGCCGCGCTGGACGCCCTGCACCACACCCCGCCACCCGCCGGACTGCGCCACTGGTCCCCGCAAGTCGGCCCGGACTTCGCCGACGAACTGCGATCCCGCACCGCCGAACCGTGGACGTCCGGCCCGCTGGCCGACGAAGCCCGCACCGCCCTCGCCGCCCGCGCCGACGCGATCAACCACTGGAACGCCCGCTACCTGCGACTCGCCGCGCTCGCCGCCTCCCGCCGCGACGCCTGGGTCCCCACCCACGGCGAACCCCACAACGACAACCAGGTCCTGACCCCGGACGGCCTGCGCCTGGTCGACTGGGAAAGCCTCGCCGTCGCCCCGCGCGAACGCGACTACGCCGACCTGCCCGACGTCGCGGGCCTGGACCCGGAAATGGTCGAACTGTTCGCCCTCGACTGGCGGCTGTCGGAACTGCGCGAGTACGCGGACTGGTTTTCCGCGCCGCACACCGGGACCGAGGATGACCGCATCGCGCTGGAAGGACTGCACGAGGAATTGGCGGCCTAAAGTCATCGGACGCGAGTGACGACATCCGGTCAGCCGAGCCGCCCTTGAGGTGACCGGTAGCGGCCAGGCGGTCCAGTTGGCCCGGCGGGCAGAGCTTGCGGTTGCGCATCCCCCGGTGTCCGCGAACAGGTAAGCGTGGGCGTAGATCTGGCGCTTGCGCGTCCACCCGCAACGCACGACCGGGGCAGCTCAGGATTGCCTAGTCGCCGCGCAGAGTCCGGCCGTCCAGATGCACCCCGACGGTCACGAGGACCAGCTGGACGGCTATGTACCCAGCAATTCCGGCACAAAAATCTCCTCAACCGTCATCAACCGCCGAGACAACCCCTGCTCGAAGTGCCACCGCAGAAACGCCTCCACCGACAGCCGGTTCTTCTCGATCCCGTACGGCCACCAATCCTCCCCGAACAACCGGCGATTCTCGTCGTACAACGCACTGAACCACGGCACCATCCCCGCATCCCCCATATGATTGAAGATCCGCCCACGCCGGTAATCCGCCATCGCCATTTCCTTAGCGTCGACAAACCCCCGATACAGCCGCTCCGCCAGCCCCGGATGCTCCGCCAGCAGATCCCGCCGGACCACCACCGCATGCATGATCGGCCGAATCCCCGTGCGCCGGTAATACTCCCGCTCCACACTCACGTAATCCGGGAACAACTGCGCGACCTCCGGTGAATCCTCCCGGATCCCGCGCGGCGGATCCGCGGAAATAAAGGCGTCGATCTCGCCGCTCTCGAGCATCGAACCGAGCGCTTTCCCCGCCGGAGCCTGCCGTACGTCCACTTCCGGAGGATGCAGCCGGGGCACGAAGTCGAACCATTCCATCGGCCAGTCGAACCCGCCGATCACCCACCGGCTCTGTTCCGGCCGCACACCGTACTCATCGGACAGCATGCCTTTCGCCACCACGCCCGCGTCGTGCCCGTAGGTCGCGAACTCGCCGATCGTCTTGCCGATCAAGTCCCGCGGCGCCTGGATGCCGCTGCGGGCGTTGACGTAGATCGCCGAGTGCCGGAACTGCCGATTCGGAAACACCGGCAGCGCGACGAACGGCGGATCCGGCAGGTCCAGGGTGCGCAGGTAGAAGGTCAGGCCCAACTCGGCGACAGCGAACTCGCGCCCCCGCACCATCCGTTCGAACAGGTCCGAGACGATGTCGGCGGTGTGCAGGGTCGCGTCGACGCCGTCGAAGCGGACCCGGCCGTCGAACAGCGGGCGGGTGTTGTCGTAGCGGTACAGGCCGAAGTCCAGCCGCAGGTCAGTCATCAGGTGCTCCTCTCCGTCCCTTCCGATACTAAACGCGTTTACTATCGGGAGGCAACCGCTACGATGCCTCCCGATGGACAAGGACGCGCTCGCCGAACTCTTCGCCACCGCCTCGCTCGGCGCCCCCGAGAACGCGGTGGGCTTCGTCATGTGGCGCGTCGTGCACCGCTACGTCCGCGAGATCGACCAGGCGCTCGCCCCGCTCGACCTGACGCATCTGCAGTTCCAGACGCTCGCGCTCGCCGCCTGGCTGAACCGCACCGGCGGCCCGGTCACCCAATCCGGTCTCGCGACCTCCGGCGACATCCACCCGATGCAGGTGTCGCAGATCCTGAAAACGCTGGAGCGCAAGGGATTCGTCGCCCGCGCGCGCAGCGACGACGACATCCGCGCCAAACGCGTCGAGGTGACCGACCCCGGCGCGGCCGCCCTGCGCGCCGCGTTGCCGCTCGTGATCGAGGTGCAGCACCGGATCTTCGGCGACGAGGGACTGCCCGGCGGAAATCTGCTGAACACCTTGCTGCGCCTGGACAACGCCTGACCGCGGCGACCGGTGCTACGGTGTAAGTGCACGGTAACCCGTCTCGGGGAGGGACGACATGCCGGGAACTTTCACCGACCCCAAAGCCCAGGAACGCTACTTCGCCGCGTACGCGAAGGTCCTGCGAAAGTGGCCGGTTCCCTCGGCGGAACTGGATATCACGACGAAGTTCGGCCCCACCCGCGTCCGGCGCAGCGGTCCCGAACACGGCACGCCGATCGTCCAGCTGCACGGCATCATGGGCTCGTCCCTGTCGTGGTACCCGCACCTCGCCGAACTGGCCGCCCGCCACCCGGTCTACGCCATCGATTCGATCGGCGAACCAGGGCACTCGGTCGAGACCGCCTCCGCCAGCACCGACGACGACCTCGCCGAATGGCTCTCCGAGGTCCTCGCCGGCATCAGCCAGGAGAAGGTCTGCCTCGCGGGCGTTTCGCGCGGCGGTTTCCTGGCGCTGAACCTCGCGACCCGTTCCGCCGACCAGATCACGGGCGTCATCGGGCTGGAACCGGCCGGATTCGCGGCGATCAGCGTCCCGAAGTTCATCCTTTGGAGTTTCAAGGAGATCTTCCCGTGGCTGCTGCCCGCCGCGGTCCAGCGCCGGATCGTCGCCGGCGACCCGGCCGTGCGGCACACCTTGCGGCCGCTGCTGTTCGCCGCCTTCAAATACAAAGCGCGACTACCGCCGCAGCACGTCTTCACCGACGCCGAGCTTCGCGCGATCGAAGTCCCCGTCCGGCTGGTCCTCGGCGAACGCAGCCACATCCACCACGCACGACAGGTCGCCGCGCGCATCGCGACGCTGAATCCCCGCATCAGCACGGAAATCGTGCCGGGAACCACTCACGCGCTGACGCTGCAGCAACCCGATCTCGTCACCGCCCACGTTCTTGACTTCGCCGAAGCGGACCCGGGCTGACATCAGACCTGTCGGGCAGTCGCCATCGCCCGCTCGGTCTCCCAGAACGCGCGCATCGAAACGACCAGCCCGTCCTCGTCGACCCGGTAGACGAACACCCCGTCGGTGTCGACGCGGTAGCCGCCGGGCAGAAACGTCGTGATGGTGCCGACGTTCGCGACCTCCGAACCCGCCGCGTGCGAATCGCGGATCACGAACTCGAACTTCTCGACGTTGCCGATCGTCTTGTCCCAGAAGGCGGAAAGGCCGTCGCGCCCGTGATGGCCCTTGCCCTCCTCGTCGAACATCGACGGCCCGACCGGGTCCTCGACGACCGCGTCCGGGGCGAACAGCGCGAGCCAGCCGTCCTTGTCCCCGGCGGTCGCCGCCGTCATCGACTTGAACGCCGCCTCCCGCGCGGGCGGCTGCTGCGCCGCGGGATCCCAGCAGACCTCGACTCCCATGTCACTCCTCGATTTTCGCGATGATCTCGTCGCCGAACTTGCGGATCGCGTCGACCTTCGGGCGCAGCTCCGCGTCGAATCCGTGCCCCTCGAACACCCACGGCATGGTGATCGCGTCGGTGACGCCCGCCTCGGCCTGCTCGCGGAACCCGTCGAGCCCGAACCGGTCGACGCACACCGCCTGGAACTCGAACGGGTCGTCGGCGCGCCCGCGCTCGGCGAGCAGGCCCTTCAGCTTGCCGATGGTCTCGCGCAGCTGGTCGAGCGTCATCATCGCGGACGACCAGCCGTCCGCGACGCGCGCGGCCCGGCGCAGCGCGACGTCGGTGTGCCCGCCGATGTAGAACGGCACGCGCGACGGCGGCGCCGGGCTCATCTTGAGCTTGTCGAAGTCGAAAAACTCGCCGTGGAACTCGACCATGTCGCCGCTCAGGATCAGCCGCAGCACCTCGATCGCCTCGTCGAACCGTTTGCCGCGCCGCGCGTACGGCGCGCCGCACCATTCGAATTCCTCCGGCGACCAGCCGATCCCCAGCCCGAGGCCGAACCGTCCGCCGGTCAGCGCGGCGACCGAGTTGACCTGGCGGGCGAGCAGCACCGGATTGCGCGAGCCGAGTTTCAGCACCGACGTGTAGAACTGGATCCGCTCGGTCACCGCGCCCATCGAGGCGGTCGCGACCAGCGGGTCGGCCCAGGGCGTGTTCTCGTCCCAGAACCGGCTGCCGTCGGGGGTGTAGGGATAGTCGGCGGACACTTTCTCGGAGTAGAAGAGCGAATCGGGCAGCACGATCGAGGAGAACCCGGCCTCCTCGGCGGCGCGGGCCAGGCCGCTCAGCTGGTCGAGCGGGCTCATCGCGATCGACAAGGAGAACTTCATGCCGCGGACTATAACGTGTTCTAGTTTTGTCGGCCACCGCCCGATCGGAGGCGCCGCCGGGAACTCTCCGCGCACGGTCCGCGTTGTCCGTTTCAGAGACGGCTGCCCGGCCGTCGCGTCAGATCGAGACACGGAGTGACCCATGGGCACCGCGATCCTCCTGATCGTGCTGGTCGTCGTCATCGTCGGAGGCGTGCTGTACCTGTCGAAGAAGCAGGCCGCGACCAGACAGAGCCAGCTCGACGACGCGAAGGCCGACGCGCGCCGCCTCGTCGAGCGCCTCGGCGGCCAGGTCCTCAACATCACCGGCACCGACACCGCCTCCCAGCAGGCGATGGCCGACGCGAGCGAGCGCTACAACGCCGCCGGTTCGCAGCTGGAGCAGGCCAAGACGGTCGAACAGGCCCGGCTGGTGAAGGAAACCGCCATCGAGGGCCTGTACTACGTCCGCGCCGCGCGCACGGCGATGGGCATGGACCCCGGCCCCGCGCTGCCGGACGAGGCCGAACGCGAACGCGCGGGCAAGGTCACCGAACACCGCGAGGTGGACGTCGAAGGCCAGCGCTACGCCGCCTCGCCCGACCCGGGCCAGGAAACGCCGTACTACTACCCCGGCGGCCGCGTCGCGGGCCGCCCGGTGCCGCAGGGCTGGTACAGCGAGCCGTGGTGGAAGCCCGCGCTCGTCGCCGGCGCGTGGGGCCTGGGCTCGATGTTCCTGTTCAGCGCCATGTTCTCCGGCATGAGCGGCATCGCCAGCGCCTCGGCCTGGGAATCCGGCTACGACGCGGGCCAGGCGGACGCCCTGGACGCCGGCGGCATGGACGGAGGCTTCGACGGCGGCGGTTTTGACGGCGGAGGCTTCGACGGAAGCCAGGACTTCGGCGGCGGTTTCGACGGAGGCGGCTTCGATGGAGGCGGCTTCGATGGAGGCGGCTTCGACGGCGGCGGGGGCTTCGACTTCTGACCGATGACCCTGGTGAAGGCCCCGCGGCAGGTTTGCCGCGGGGCCTTCGTCGTCTCCGCTCCAGACGAGCTTCCGTGTGGCCGGACGGAGGTGATCTCGATGGGGTCTTCTCAATTGCGAGCCGCAGCCGCGACGGTGTGCGGGGTTCTCTCCGGCCGACCGGCGTGGTCCCGCGTTGTCGTCGTCCGTGAAGGGCTCCTTGAGGGAATCTGATTCCCTCAAGGAGCCCTTCACGGACGTCTGCGGGTGCAGCGCGCCGCGGACTCAGCCGGGTGCATCGCGTCCCCGCAGCGCGTAGGCGGGGTCTCGCCTCGGCGACGGGCCCGGCGCGCGAGGCCGAGTTCCGTGAGGGGAACCCTGAGGGACTCTGATTCCCTCAGGGTTCCCCTCACGGACCTTCGCCGGAACCGGACCAGGCAGCCAGGCGGTGCGCCGCATCCCCGCACCACTGCAACGAACCCGCCGCACACCGCTCTACCGAGAAAACCTCACTGGGGCGCGATAATCCGCCCGCAGCGAACCCGGCTCAAGCTCTAGGCTCCGCCGTACTCAAGCAGGCTGGCAAGCAGGACACCAATAAAGATTCCGCGCGGCCAATTCCTTCTGCGCCACCGGAGTCCCACAAACCAAACACGGCATCCCGGCCCGTCGGTAGACGTAAACCTCGCCCCCGTGCCGGTCCTCGCGCGGAGCCCGGCCCATCGCCGCGGGCAGGTGCTCCGGCGCGACCGTGTCGATCCGCCCGACCCGGACCCCGGCGCGCATCAGCGTCACGAGGTCCGCCCAGATGTCGTCCCACAGCGCGCGGTCCAGCGCGCGTCCGGGAACCATCGGCGAAATCCCGTGCCGGAACAGCACTTCCGCGCGATAAACGTTCCCGACGCCGGCCAGCACCGCCTGATCCATCAGCAACGCCGCGATCGTCGTCCGAGACCGCGAGATCCGCTCCCACGCGCGATCCGGCTTCGCGTCACGGCGCAGCGGATCCGGGCCCAGCCGGGCTTTGATCGCGTCGACCTGCGCCGGGTCCAGCAGTTCGCACCGCGTCGGGCCGCGCAAATCGGTCCAGTGGGTGCGGCCGACGAGGCGCATCCGCACCTGGCCCACCGGCGCGGTCTCGGGCAGCGAGGCTTCCCCGAACGTGCCGTACAGACCTAAGTGGACATGGACTGTCCCCAAAGGACCGTAGTTGTGGAACAGGTGTTTCCCGTACGCCTCAGCGGAAACGAGCACCTGCCCGTCAAGCTTCTCCGCCTCGGCGGCGAACCGGCCCTGCGGGCTGCGCACCGCGACCGGTTCGCCGGCGTACCGGCGTTGGTGAAGACGGGCCAGCCGATGGAGCGTGTGCCCCTCGGGCATCAGGCCTCCGGCAGGGCGGGCGGGGTGCCGGTGCGCTCGTAGTCGAGCAGCTGCTGCACGCGACGCGCGTGGCGTTCGGCCGGGTCGACCGGCGTGGCCAGGAACGCCTCGACGATCTCGGTGGCCTGCTCCTCGGTGTGCATCCGCGCGCCGACGCCCAGCACCTGGGCGTGGTTGTGCTCCCGGGTCAGCTGCGCGGTTTCGACGCTCCAGCCGAGTCCGGCGCGGATGCCGGGCACCTTGTTCGCCGCGATCTGCTCGCCGTTGCCGGACCCGCCGATGACGATGCCGAGGCTGCCCTCGTCGGCGGCCACGCGGCGCGCGGTTTCGACGCAGAACGCCGGGTAGTCGTCGGCCGCGTCGTAGACGAACGGACCGATGTCGGTCACCTCGTGCCCCTGTTCGCCGAGGTGGCGGACAAGGTGGTTCTTCAGCTCGAAACCGGCATGGTCGGATCCCAAGTAGACACGCACAGCGGGAGTGTGCCATCTCGCCGCCGACCCGGCATGCTCCGGGGGTGGACATCGCAGCGCAGCACGGCGCGGACGTCCGCCTCGAATGGGGCGGCGAGGGCGTCGGGATCCTCGGCCGGGAATGCGCGGTGCTGATCATCGTGGACGTGCTTTCCTTCAGCACCACAACGGATCTCGTCGTCAGCCGGGGCGGCCGCGTGCTGCCGGTGCGATGGCGGGACGAACGCGGAATCGCCGAGGCGCGCGGAGCCGGAGCAGTGGTCGCGGGCGACGAGGAATGGTCGCTCCGGCCGTCTTCTGTGACGCAGATCCCGTCCGGCACGCTGCTCGCCCTCCCCTCCCCCAACGGCGCGACGCTCTGCGCGGCCGCCGCGAAAACCGGCGCGCACGTATTAGCCGGTTGCCTGCGGAATGCGTCAGCAACCGCAGCGAAAGCCCTGGAAATCGGCGACGGACGGCCGATCGGCGTCATTCCCGCCGGGGAACGCTGGGGAGTGAACATGTTCGGCGAAGGTGAAAGCATCGAGTTCGGCCCGCTGCGGCCGTGCGTCGAAGACCAGCTCGGCGCGGGCGCGATCGTCAGCGCGCTGACCGGGTCGCGGTCCGCCGAAGCCGCGCTGGCGGCGGCTGCCTATGCGGCCACTGACGTACCTGCCGCACTGCGCGGCTGCACCTCCGGCAGGGAACTCGCCGCGACCGGTCACGGAAACGACGTATTTCTCGCGGCGCACCAGGACGTCAGCGATAGCGTGGCGATGGTGTCGCACGGAATTCTGGAGGGGCAATGAGCTGGACTGAGGTGGCCGACGGGGTTTTCGCCCGCCGGTACGACGAACTGGACCTCACCACCGGCTTGGTGCTCGGCCAGGAGCAGTGCCTGGTCATCGACACCCGCGGCGACGTCGACCAGGGCGCCGAATTCGCCGCCGCGGTGCGCGAGCTGACCGAGCTGCCGTGGTCGGTCGTCTACACGCACGCGCATTTCGACCACGCCTTCGGCACCACGCCGTTCCTGCCGTGCGACGTCTGGGCCCACCCCGGCTGCCTGCGGGCCCTGCTGAAGAACGGCGAAGCCGACAAACAAACCTGGGCGGCCCACTACCGCAAGGAGGGCAAGCCGGAAATCGCCGACGCCATCGAGCGCACCGGGCTCATGCCCCCGGACCGCCTCGTGCCCGACCGCGCCGAACTCGACCTCGGCGGCCGCACCGTGACCCTCGTGCACCCCGGCTCCGCGCACACCGACCACGACCTGCTGGTGCACGTGCCGGACGCCGACGTCGTCTTCGCGGGCGACGTCGTGGAGCACGGCCCGCACGGCTTCACCGCGTACTCATTCGGCCCGGCCGACGAACTCGACGCCTGGGCCGCCGCGATGGACGCGCTGCTCGCGCTCGAACCGCGCATCGTCGTGCCCGGTCACGGCGAGCCGGTGGACGAAGCGTTCGTGCGCACCCATCGCGACGGCCTGCTGCGCCTGCACGAGCTGAAGACGGCCAACACCCCGCTTGACGAAGCGTTGAGGAACTCGCCCTACCCCGAGGACGTCACCAAGGCGGCGCTCGGATTCTCGTGAGTGCTGGTCACGGTTAGAACCGCGATCAGCACTCACGAGCCGGGTGTCAGTCGAAGTTCAGGTCCCCGGTCCGGGTGCGCTTCAGCTCGAAGAAGTCCGGGTAGCTGGCCAGCGCGACCGCGCCGTCGAACACCTTCAGCGCGTCCTCGCCCCGCGGGATCGACGACAGCACCGGGCCGAAGAACGCGTTCCCGTTGACGTGGATGGTCGGCGTGCCGACGTCCATGCCGACCGGGTCCATGCCCTCGTGGTGGCTCTTGCGCAGCGCCTCGTCGTATTCGGTCGATTCGCCCGACTCGGCGAGTTCGGCCGGGGCTCCGATCGCGGCCAGCGCCTCCTTGATCACGAGCTTGCGGTCCTCGTTGTGCTGGTTGTGGTAGCGGGTGCCGAACTCGGTGTAGAAGTTCCGCACGGCTTCCTGGCCCTGGGTCTGCGCCAGCGCGGTGGCGACGCGGACCGGGGCCCAGCCCTCGCTCAGCAGCTCCTTGTAGCGCTCGGGCAGGTCTTCGCGGCCTTCGTTCAGCACCGACAGGCTCATCACCCGGAAGTTCAGGTCCAGCTCACGGTGCTTCTCGACCTCGAGGATCCACCGCGACGAGATCCACGCGAACGGGCAGATCGGGTCGAAGAAAAAGTCCACCTTCGTGGGCTGGGACGAGTCAGTCATGTTTCACGGGCTCCTCGGCGAGGCTGCTCCCCGGCAGTCGCCGGAGGGCGGGGCGGACCCCCGCACTGCGAGGCAACGCGGGGAGCCCTCCGCATTGTTCCCTGGTCGCCGGTTCCGGGCCCGTCATGATTGGATGCTGAACGTCGTGCCAACCGGAACCGAAGACCAGAGGTGCCCGTGCCCGCCCCCAACCTGACGCGTGACGAAGCCAAGCAGCGCTCCGGCCTGCTGGACGTGTCGTCCTACGACATCGAGCTGGACCTGACCGACGGCCGCGGCCGTCCCGGGGAGAAGACGTTCCGCTCCACCACCACGGTGCGGTTCTCCAGCAGCCGTCCCGGCGAAGCCTCGTGGATCGACCTCGTCGCCGAAGGCGTCCGCTCCGCCGTGCTGAACGGCACTGAGCTCGATGTCAGCGGCTACGCCGAGGAAAAGGGCATCGCGCTGCCCGGCCTTGCCGCGGAGAACGAACTCGTCGTCACCGCCGACTGCCGCTACATGAACACCGGCGAGGGCCTGCACCGGTTCGTCGACCCGGTCGACGACGGCGTCTACCTCTACACCCAGTTCGAGACCGCCGACGCGAAGCGCATGTTCGCCTGCTTCGACCAGCCGGACCTCAAGTCCGTGTACCGGCTCGCGGTGCACGCCCCGCGCGACTGGAAGGTCGTTTCCAACGCGCTGGCCGCAAGCGCCGAGGACACCGAGGACGGCGCGCGCCGCACGCAGTTCGCCGAATCCGAGCGCATCTCCACCTACCTGGTGGCGCTCGTCGCCGGCCCGTACGCGGAATGGACCGACGAGTTCCGCGACGAGCACCGCACCATCCCGCTCGGCATCTACTGCCGCGCGTCGCTCGCCGAGCACATGGACGCCGAGCGGCTGTTCGTCGAAACCAAACAGGGTTTCGCCTTCTACCACGAGAAATTCGGCACCCCGTACCCGTTCTCCAAGTACGACCAGCTGTTCGTGCCGGAGTTCAACGCGGGCGCGATGGAGAACGCCGGCGCGGTCACCTTCCTCGAGGACTACGTCTTCCGCAGCCGCGTCACCCGCTACGCCTACGAGCGCCGCGCCGAGACGCTGCTGCACGAGATGGCGCACATGTGGTTCGGCGACCTGGTCACCATGCGCTGGTGGGACGACCTGTGGCTGAACGAGTCGTTCGCGACCTTCGCGAGCGTGTTCGCCCAGGCCGAGGCGACCGAGTACAAGAACGCCTGGACCAGCTTCGCGAACATCGAGAAGTCCTGGGCCTACCGCCAGGACCAGCTGCCCTCGACGCACCCGATCGCGGCCGACATCGTCGACCTGCACGCGGTCGAGGTCAACTTCGACGGCATCACCTACGCCAAGGGCGCGAGCGTCCTCAAGCAGCTGGTGTCCTACGTCGGCATCGACCACTTCCTCGACGGCCTCAAGGTCTACTTCGGCAAGCACGCGTGGGGCAACGCCACGCTCGCCGACCTGCTGGCCGCGCTGGAGGAAGCGTCCGGCCGCGACCTGTCGTGGTGGAGCGCGGAATGGCTGGAGACCACCGGCCTCAACTCGCTCAGCCCGCGCTACGAGATCGCCGCGGACGGCACCTTCAAGTCGTTCGCCGTCGTGCAGACCGGCGCGAAGCCGGGTGCCGGGGAACTGCGCACGCACCGCGTCGCGGTCGGCGTGTACGACGAGGACGCCGACGGCAAGATCGTCCGCACCCGCCGCGTCGAACTGGACGTCACGGGCGAGCGCACCGAGGTGCCGGACCTGGTCGGCCAGGCCGCGGGCAAGCTCGTGCTGGTCAACGACGACGACCTGACCTACTGCCGGATGCGCCTCGACCCGGCGTCGCTGACCACGCTGATCGACCGGATCGGCGACATCACCGAATCGCTGCCGCGCACGCTGTGCTGGTCGGCTGCTTGGGAGATGACGCGCGAGGCCGAGCTCAAGGCTCGCGACTTCGTGACGCTCGTGGCGCGCGGGATTCACGCCGAGAGCGAGGTCGGCGTGGTGCAGCGGTTGCTGTTGCAGGCGCAGACTGCGTTGAACTCCTATGCGGACCAGAAGTGGGCTGCTTCGGAGGGGTGGCCTGCGCTGAGCGGGCGGCTGCTGGAGCTGGCTCGGGCTGCGGAGGCTGGGTCGGATCACCAGCTGGCGTTTGTGAACTCGCTGGCTGGCGGGGTGTTGAGCGACGAGATCCTGACGGAGATCGCGGGCTGGCTCGACGAGTCCGCGCCGCTGCCCGGGCTGACGGTGGACACCGATCTGCGCTGGCGGCTGCTGCAGGCGCTGGTCGCGCATGGCAAGGCCGGTGCCGACGCGATCAATGCCGAGCAGGAGCGGGACGACACTGCTGCCGGGCGGCGGCATGCGGAGCGTTCGCGTGCACTGCAGCCGACCGCTGAGGCCAAGGCTGATACCTGGCAGCGGGCTATTTACGACGACGAGATTCCCAATGCGGTCAGCGATGCGTTGATTTCCGGGTTCTCGCACCCGGGGCAGAAGCATCTGCTCGGTGACTACATCGAGCGGTACTTCGAGGTGATCGACGACGTGTGGGCGCGGCGGTCCAGCGAGCGGGCTCAGCCGACTGCGATCGGGCTGTATCCGTCTTGGGCTGTTGAGCCCGCGACGGTGAATGCTTCGGACGAGTGGCTCGAAGGGGAGCATCCGGCCGCGTTGCGACGGCTTGTTTCCGAGGGGCGCGCGGGGATTGTTCGGGCGTTGGCTGCTCGGGACTTCGACAGCCAGGTTTGAGTTTTCTCGGGGGTTTTGACGCAAGCGTGGTGCGTTGGGGCACCCCGAAGCTGATTGCGACTATGGGCTGAGGGTGCTGGTCAAGGCGGGAAAGATGCCTTGACCAGCACCCTCAGCCCGTGTTTTTGGCTTCGTATCGGGGTGCAAGGCCGGGTCTGGCCGCCTGGCTAGTTTCGTAGGTCAGCTGCGGTTGGGTAGGGCGGCTAGCGCCCCAATGTGGCATTGGGTGCATGCGACGCACCCAATGTGGCGTTCGGTGCGTCTGACGCACCCAATGCCACATTGGGGCGCATCCCGGCGCGCGCTGGGCGGGCGGGCCGTGAAGGGCTCCTTGCGGGAATCTGGTTCCGTGAAGGTGCCCCTCACGGACCGTCGAAAGGTCGTGAGGGGAACCCTGAGGGACTCAGAGTCCGTGAAGGTGGCCCTCACGGACTTGCCCGAGCCGGAACGTAGAAAGAGCCGCCCCGCGCGATGGCGGGACGGCTCCTTGAAAGGTTGTGCGGGGTCAGTGCTTCGGGGCGGGGCCCGCTTGGTCGCTCAGCATGCGCAGGGCGTTGACCAGGCCGCCGGTGAGGTCGCCTTCCTTGAAGGAGGCCACCATGCTCGCCACGGCCAGGTTCGCGCCCCGGTCGGGCAGGCGCGAGTGGGCGCGTTCGCCGGTGACGATCTCGATCGCGCGCTGGGCGGGCGAAACGCCGAGCAGCACCGCGTTCGAGGGGTCGTCGGTGGCGGCGTGCAGCTTTTCCGCGCCGGCGCGGGTGTCTTCGCCCAGGTCGCCGAGGTAGATGCTGAAGCCGAGGCCGGTTTCGCGGGTCGCGAAGGTCAGGGCCTCGTCCAGGCGCGCGAGCTGCTGCACCGTGAACGGGCTCGTCGGGGCCGCGGGCTCGTACATCTTCGCCGCGGACAGGCGGCCGCTGTTGGTGATGACCTCGCCGAAGGCCAGGTCCTTCTCCGCGACCGCGGTCTGGGTCACTTCACCACTTGCCACGAGCGCCTCCTGCGGCCGTCGAAGCGCCCGCGGGCGCCGCATTCACGTCAACCGCCGGGCCGTGGCCGGCTCCTACGCCGTCCGGGTTGGCGGTCCACCACATCGCGGGGTACTCCCACGGCTGCCCCGGCCGGTACCGCGGCGTCCCCGAGAACTTCTTCCGCAAGGTCGCGGCGCCGACCACGAAGTAAATGGCCCCGGGGATGACCGCGTAGACCAGGATCGTCTCGACAACGTTCACGCCGGTGAGCGTATCGGATGCCTTCCGGAGCCACCGCGCGACACCGCGAGCGGCCGTGACCGTTCGTCGTCGCTGAAGCGCCGTCCGCCGCTTGGCCCGCCGTCGCTGGAACGTTGGGGCGAAGGGCTGCGGGCCGAAAGATGGCAACTCGCCGTACAGGCGGCCGTACCGGGCGATACCGGCTTGTCGGAACCTTGAAATCCTCGTAGCTTTTTCACCTGTACGGGCCTTGCGCCCGCCTCCCCCGCCCCAGCCCGTTACGCACCGGTTCCAGGAGGACACCTCATGCAGAGCGTCCAGCCCCCCGCTCAGGCGATCGCCGAGACCATTTCGTCACCCAGCGAGACCGGATTCGTGCCCGGAACGCGGGTCACGTCCGGCACCAGGGTTACGCGGGGCACTCGGGTCACCCGCGGAACCCGGGTCACCGCGGGCACACGCGTGACAATGGGTACCCGGGTCACCATGGGAACTCGAGTCACCAGGGGCACCCGCGTCACCCGCGGGACCCGCGTCACGGCCGGAACCCGCGTCACGATGGGCACCCGCGTCACGCGCGGGACCCGGGTCACCCGCGGCACTCGCGTCACGGCAGGCACCCGCGTCACCTGCGGCACGCGGGTCACCCGCGGCACTCGCGTTACGCGCGGCACCCGGGTCACGATGGGCACCCGCGTCACCTGCCAGGCCGACTACAGCCTCGCCGCCTGAGCAAACAGGCGCAGCCAGCACCGGATCAGGGACGTCGAGCACGATCCATCGGCTCGCCCCGGCCGCCGCACAGGCAGCCGGGGTGCCGACGTGTCCGGGTCCAGGCCGCTAGGCCGCCGACCCGAGATACGGCCGCCACAGCGGATCGGCCTCTTTGGAATGCGCCAGCAGCCGCCAGTGCGGACCGTGCGGAGCGCGCGGCACCACGCGCAGGCGCCAGCCGATCTCCGACAGCAGCCGATCTGCCTTGCGGTGGTTGCATTTCGCGCAGCAGGCGACGCAGTTGGTCCAGCTGTGCGGACCGCCCTTGCTGCGCGGGACGACGTGGTCGATCGTCTCGGCCCGGCCGCCGCAGTAGGCGCAGCGGTGCCGGTCCCGGTGCATCAGCCCGGCGCGGGTGAGCGGCACCTGCGCCCGGTAGGGCACCCGCACGTACGTGCTGAGCCGGATCACCGAGGGAACGGGCAGCGACACCGTCGCGGCGTGCAGTTCGACGCCGCCCGGATCGCCGTGGACGACCTCCGCCTTCCCGCACATGACGAGCACCACCGCGCGCCGCATGGGCACCGCGGTCAGCGGCTCGAAAGTGGCGTTGAGCAGGAGGACCCGGCGCCGCCCCCATGCCGGGGCGACCGGATCGCGGGCTCTACGCTGTCCGGGCGGACGGGAAGCTCCCCCTGGACGGGTCCCCGGCCCGGACGGGACGGAGCCGCCGGATGCGGACCCTCCCGGGCAGGCACGCAGGATCGCCTCCGGCGGCAGCTCGGCCATGGCTTGGCCGGCGCCGCCGAGGGGGACGGGTTGTCGGTCTGGCACTCGACCACCTCCACCGGTGCAGGCATAGTCGACCACACATCAGGGCCCCGGCGCACGCGTGTTCTGTGACGTGTCACATACCCGCGACCCGGCGGCCACCCCGCGGCCGCCTGCGCGCCGCCGGGGCGAAGAAACGAGAAGGGACAATCTCCGCCAGTGAATGCCGTGCTCAGCGCTCCACCCGCCTGCATCTCCGAGACCGGGTCGTGGTGCGCCCAGGTCTATTCGGTCACGCACAACGAGTGGCTCGCCGCGTCGGCGGGCTGGCTCCTCACGAAGCCGCTGAAGATCATCATGATCCTCGTCATCGCCTTCCTGGTGCGATATCTCACCAAGCGGCTGATCGACCGGGTCACCACGCTTCCGGCCGCGGGCAGCGGCGGCAAGATCCCGACGCTGTTGAGACCGCTGCGCGAACGCGCGCCGGACATGCTCGGCACGGCGGTGACCGAACGCCGCAGGCAGCGCGCCAAGACGATCGGCTCGGTGCTGAAGTCCGGCTCCACGTTCCTGATCTACGGCCTCGCGTTCATCCTCGTGCTGGGCGAACTGGGCATCGACCTGGCCCCGATCATCGCGTCCGCCGGAATCGTCGGCGTCGCGCTCGGGTTCGGCGCGCAGAACCTGGTCAAGGACTTCCTTTCCGGGATGTTCATGATGATCGAGGACCAGTACGGTGTCGGCGACGTCGTGGACATCGGCGAGGCGACCGGCACCGTCGAGGCGGTCGGCCTGCGCATCACCACGCTGCGCGACCTGAAGGGCACCGTCTGGTACGTCCGCAACGGCGAGGTGCTGCGCGTCGGCAACTCCAGCCAGGGCTTCGCCTACGCCGTGGTGGACGTCCCGCTGAGCTACTCCGCGGACGTCGACAAGGCGACCGAGGTGCTCAGCGGCGCGGCCACGAAGGCGGTCGAATCGGACGCGCTCTCGGCGAACGTGCTGGAGCCGCCGGAGCTGCTCGGCGTCGAACAGGTCACGCCGGAGGGAATCCTGTTGCGCCTGACGGTCAAGGTGCGACCGGGCAAGCAGTGGGCGGTGCAGCGGAAGCTGCGCGGGCAGCTGCTCGGCGCGCTCGAAGAGGCCGGTTTCGAACCGCCGCTCGGCCGGCTCCTGTCGTCCATGCAGGACAAGCAGTCGGGCGCGCAGCGCGGCTGAGGCAGGGCAAGATGGATGTGTGTCTGTGAGCGAGCCGGAACCGGCGAACCTGTACGAGGCGGTGGGCGGCGAACCGACCTTCCGCCGGATCATCAAGCGGTTCTACGAGGAAGTGGCCCGCGACGAGGTGCTGCGCCCGCTCTACCCGGAGGAGGACCTCGGCCCGGCGGAGGAACGGTTCCGGCTGTTCCTCATCCAGTACTGGGGCGGTCCGCACACCTACTCCGACCAGCGCGGCCACCCCCGCCTGCGGATGCGGCACGCGCCGTTCAAGATCGGCCCGATCGAACGCGACGCGTGGCTGCGCTGCATCCGGATCGCGATCGACGAGGAGCACCTCCCCGAGCCGTACCTCGGCCAGCTGTGGGCGTACCTGGAAATGGCCGCGCACAGCATGATGAACAGCTTCGTCTGATGAGACGCGAGGTCGCGGGACGGCGGCCGGACCGCCCGCGGCCGTCGTGGTGGTCGGACGCGGTGTTCTACGAGATCTACGTGCGGTCGTTCGCCGATTCGGGCGAGGACGGCATCGGCGATCTCGAGGGCATCCGCAGCAAGCTCGGCTACCTGGAGCTGCTGGGCGTCGACGCGCTGTGGCTGACGCCGTTCTACCCGTCGCCGATGGCCGATCACGGCTACGACGTGGCGGACCCGCGCGGCGTCGACCCGATGTTCGGCACCCTCGGCGACTTCGACGTGCTGCTCACCGAGGCGCACCGGCGCGGCATCCGGGTCACCGTCGACGTGGTGCCCAACCACACGAGCAACCAGCACGCGTGGTTCAAGTCCGCGCTGGCCGCCGGACCGGGCAGCCCGGAGCGGGAGCGCTACCACTTCCGCGCCGGCCGCGGTCCCGGCGGGGCCGAACCGCCCAACAACTGGGTCAGCGTGTTCGGCGGCCCGGCGTGGACGCGGGTGCCGGACGGGCAGTGGTACCTGCACCTGTTCGCCCCGCAGCAGCCGGACCTGAACTGGGCCAGCCCGGACGTCCGCGCCGACCTCGAACGCACCCTGCGGTTTTGGCTCGACCGGGGCGTCGACGGGTTCCGGATCGACGTCGCGCACGGGATGGCCAAGCCCGCCGGACTGCCCGACATGGATCCCGGCACGCCCGCGCACGGCGGCGGCGCGCTCGGCGATCCGCGGTTCGACGACGACGGCGTGCACGAGGTGCACCAGCTGATCCGCAAGGTGCTCGACGAATACCCGGACGCGATGGCCGTCGGCGAGATCTGGGTGCAGGACGAGGAGCGCCTGGCGCGCTACCTGCGGCCGGACGAACTTCATCTGGCGTTCAACTTCCGCCTGGTGCTCACGCATTTCGACGCGGACGCGATGCGCACGTCGATCGAACGTTCGCTGGCGGTGCCGCGCGCGGCGGGCGCCCCGGCGACCTGGACGCTGTCCAACCACGACGTCTGGCGCGCGGCGAGCCGCTACGGCGGCGGCGCGGCCGGGGTCCGCCGGGCGCGTGCGATGGCGCTGGTGGAACTCGCCCTGCCCGGCGCGGTGTACCTGTACCAGGGCGAAGAGCTGGGCCTGCCGAACGCCGAGCTGCCGCTGGAGGCGATGACCGACCCGCGCGCCCGCTCACAGGGCCCGGAGTTCAGCCGCGACGGGGAGCGCGTGCCGCTGCCTTGGGAGGGCACGCTCCCGCCGTACGGGTTTTCGCGCACCGCGCAGACCTGGCTGCCGATGCCCGCGGACTGGGCTCCGCTCACCGTGGAACGGCAGCTCGAAGAACCGGAATCGACGCTGTCGCTGTACCGGCGCGCGGTGGAGCTGCGGAAACACCATCCGGCGTTCCGCGGCGGCGACGAACTGGAGTGGTACGGCGCACCCGCGGGCTGCTTCGCGTTCCGCCGCGGCCGGGGCGGGTTGATCTGCGCGCTGAACACCTCGGCCAGCTCGATCGCCCTTCCGCCGGGCGAAGTGCTGCTGACCAGCAGTCCGCTGGTCGACGGCAGGCTCGCGCCGGACTCGGCGGCCTGGCTCGGATAGCCCGCCGCGCCACCGTCGCGCGGGTCCGTGAGGGGAACCTTCACGGACTCTGAGTCCCTCGGGGTTCCCCTCACGACCCGCGCACGGGCGAAGATTCCAGCAGCGGCTCAGGCGGGTCAGACTCGAGCGCCCGCCTCCAGGCCGAGCATGGCGAGCAATCCCCGCAGGTCGTCGACGTCGTGCGCGTGTTCGGCGACGGTGCGGGCGGCGTGTTCCTGCTGGACGCGCAGGTCTTGTTCGGCGGAGACCCGGGCGCGGGCGAATTCACTGGTTTCGGCGGACAGCGGACGTCGTTCCGAGCGCATGTCGCTCCTCGTCGAGGTGGAAGGGGCCACCGGCGGCACCGCGGGGGCAGGTCCGCCGGGGACGGCGCCGGCTCGAGCGCCGGCGCACGGTGAGACTTCTCGACGCTGCTGACGCTACTCCCCGCCCCCGACCTGCCCGCGAGCCCGTCCCCCTTCGCGCGTCGCGGCGTCCACAGTGGACCCGCGGAGCGGCAGCCCTGGTGGGACCGGCTCCGGCGTGCTTTACTGATCGCGGTCGTGTTTTGTGTTCGTGCGGTGGGTACGTCCCGCAGCCACGCTCGCAAGATGTAGCGGGCGTGGTGTTTCTCTTTTCGGAAGGCACACCGTCGGTCGCCGGCCCGGGTGTCGAGGTGGCATCCGCTGTTTAGTCCGATGGAGACAGTTTTTATGACGCAAGGCACCGTGAAGTGGTTCAACGCCGAAAAGGGCTTCGGGTTCATCAGCCCGGACGACGGCAGCGCCGACGTCTTCGTGCACTACTCGGAGATCCAGGGCAACGGGTTCCGCAGCCTTGAGGAAAACGCGCGCGTGGAGTTCGAGGTCGGCCAGGGCCAGAAGGGCCCGCAGGCCACCGGCGTCCGCGCCATCTGAGTTCCGCTGGTGTTTCCCCTGGTGCGGAAGGCTTTCCGCACCAGGGGGACCCTCGCCGGAGCGGACTTTCCGCCCACGGCAACCGATTTCGATCCACCCCCTGGTGCGCGCCGGTGAATTCACCCGGCCGCGCAAGGTCTTCCGCTTCCCGGGAACCCGGACCGAAGATCACCCGTTGACCAGAGCAGGTCGCGACTGGCCTTGAGGCCCTCCCCTGCCTGGCCAGTTCGCAACGCACGGCGCATCCCCTGTCCGGCGGCTCCCCCCTTGCCCCGGACGCTCGCCGCAGCACCGGCCTCGGCCCCGCAGAGCGCGGCGGCCGGACCAGCTCGAGGAGGAGCGTTACCCATCGACACCCAGAGCACCGTCCAGCGTCCCCCGAAACAGCCCCAGCCCATGCTCGACGGCCGCAAGACCGGCACCGAGGCATTCCTGGTGAAGCTCTTCGCCGTCGTCCCCCTCCTCGCGGTCGCCGCCGCGGTGCCGCTGGCCTGGGGCTGGGGCCTCAGCTGGCTGGACGTGGGCCTCGCCGCCGCGTTCTACTGCGTGAGCGGCCTCGGCATCACCGTCGGCTTCCACCGGTACTTCACGCACGGCGCGTTCCGCGCCCGCCGCGGGCTGCGGATCGCGCTCGCCGTCGCGGGCAGCATGGCCATGCAGGGACCGGTGATCGACTGGGTCGCCGACCACCGCCGCCACCACGCGTACTCCGACCGCGACGGCGACCCGCATTCGCCGTGGCGCTTCGGCTCGACGCCCGCCGCGCTCGCGAAGGGCTTCTGGCACGCGCACATGGGCTGGCTGTTCGGCCGCGACCGGACGAACCCGCGCCGCTTCGCCCCGGACCTGCTCGACGACGCCGACCTGAAGCGGATCGACCGGCTCTTCCCGGTGCTGACCCTCGTGACCCTGCTGGGGCCCGCGCTCCTGGGCGGGCTGATCACGATGACCTGGTGGGGCGCGCTGACCGCGTTCTTCTGGGCCGGGCTGGTCCGGGTCGCCGCGCTGCACCACGTGACCTGGTCGGTCAACTCGCTGTGCCACCTGATCGGCGAGCGCCCGTTCGAGGCGCGCGACCGTTCGGCGAACTTCTGGCCGCTGGCGATCGCGTCCTTCGGCGAGTCCTGGCACAACTCCCACCACGCCGACCCGACCGGAGCCCGGCACGGCGTCGGCCGCGGACAGCTGGACATCTCCGCGCGGCTGATCTGGATGTTCGAGAAGTTCCGCTGGGCCTCGCACGTGCGCTGGCCCCGCGCCGAACGGCTCGCCCGCAA
Source organism: Amycolatopsis halotolerans (assembly GCF_042647905.1). Taxonomy (NCBI): domain Bacteria; kingdom Bacillati; phylum Actinomycetota; class Actinomycetes; order Pseudonocardiales; family Pseudonocardiaceae; genus Amycolatopsis; species Amycolatopsis halotolerans. The sequence goes on along the minus strand of NZ_JBHRWI010000060.1, from coordinate 24,240 downwards.
GCTCAAGACCGCCTGAACACCCTCAGCCCCCGCCGGGCGAGGTTCACGGTACGTGAGGGGAACCCTGAGGGAATCTGATTCCCTCAGGGTTCCCCTCACGTACCTCAAGTCAAGACAGCAGTGACTCCTCAGGCCCTGCGGACCCGCTCCTCGAGCCGGGTCCGCAGGTCGCCGTGGCTCGACACCGCCAGCACCGGCCCCGGAGTCCCGGCCTTCTCGGCCGAGCTCACCACGTCCGCGACGAACCGGCGTACTCGTTCCGGCGCGGGTGTCACGTCGCCGCCCAGCTGGGCTACCTGCTGCGGGGACTCGGCCGGCGTCGTCTCCACCGCCACCGACCAGCCTTGCCGCATGGTCCACAGCAGCATCAGGTCCCGGCCGGGGAACCGCGGCGACCGGCCGCTCAGCGCGACGTACGCGGTGATCGTGTCGGTGACCTCGCACGACGCGCACTCCGCCGAAACTCCGACCGCGGCGGCGACCTCGCGCACATAGGCGGCCAGTGCCTGCCGCAGCACCTGCGGGTCGTCGGCGGTGGGCAGGGACATCGGGCGTTCCGGGCCGGACAGGAGCATGGGTCTCCTCTTCCGCCGCCGCTTCCGCTTCGCGCAGAAAGCGAACCGGGGTCGTCGAAGCGCGCGAAGGCCGGCGGTCGCGATGATCGGGGTCGCACCGGATCGGGCATCCGGCAGCTGGACTGGACTCCGACTCTACTCGCTGGGACAACCCCGGAGCCGAGATCAACCCGTCTGGCCGCCGCCGAGGTCGCTCGATTGGCCGCCGCTGTCGGCGGAATCCGCGATCGACGTCGCGATCCACGCGGCGGACAGTCCTGCTTGGACACACGGTGCGGCCTCGCCCGGTTCCCAGCAGCCAAGATCAGCCGCCGAGATCGCCCGTCTGGCCGCCGTCAGCCGAGTCCGCGATCGAGGTGGCCACCCAAGCGGCGAACAACCCCGCCTGCACATAGGGCGCGGCCTCGCCGACCGCGCGCACTACCGATCGGGCACGGCCAGGCCCAGGCTCGGCTTCCGGAGCGGGATCAGCGTCCGCGGGCCGGTCGGTGCGCCACGGCGTCTCCTCGGCCCGGACCTCGGCGAGGAAGTCCGCGGTCGGGTCGCCGTCGGGTTCGGTCATCCGTTCACGATGACACCCCCAGGCGGCGCCCGCCAGCAGAATCGCCTCAGAACAGCAACGGCAGCAACGCTTGGCGCCGCTTGAGCACCGCGCCGTAGCGGGCGTCGAGGCGCAGCCACGAATCGGTGGCGGTCACGCGGACCACGTCGCCGTCGATCGACGAATCGAACAAACCCATGCCGGACAACGCGAACAGGCACCGCATCTGGACCTTGACCTCGAGGTCTCCCCCGGTGACGGTGAGCACCGCCTGGTCCATCAGCGAAGCGGGCGGCGTGCCGTGCGGCCCGGCGTTGTCGCGGGCGAGCGCGACGCCGCGGTCGGCCAGCTCCGACACCACGCCGACCGGCAGCTCGTCGACCTTCTGCCAGCGGTCCGACACCGGAAGCTCGGCGTGCCACAGCAAATCGCGCGCCGGACCCGGGTCCATCACTTCGCCGCCCGCGACGGCGAGCGCCGCGAGCAGTTCGTTGCCGGACACCGTGACGTCCGAGGGCGTCACCGTCCCCGCCACCGCGCGGGTCGCGAGGACCTCGAACGGCGTGGCCGTCCACGCCTCGACGACGTCGTCGCCCCGGCGGCGCAGCCGGACGGCAGTCGTGCCGTCCAGCCGCACCGCGCGGGCGACGAACGCGCTCAGCGTCTCCCGGTCGCCCGGATCGGGGATCCGCAGCTCAGGCATCGGCCAGCACCCGCTTGAGGAATTCCGATTCCCCGTCGCTGAACCGGCGCGGCCGGAGCTCGACCGTGTTGTACGGGGCCAGCACGGTCTCCGCGGTGACCGCGACCGGATCGGCCGCGTCCGGGCCGGTCCGCACGACGTATCCGAGCGTCACCGTCGAGGCTTTCAGCTCGGCGAGCGTGATCTCCACGCGCACCGAGCGGCCGGGCGTCGCGACGATCGGCGCGCGGTAATGCACGGCGAGCTTCACGACCACGACGCCCTTCGGCAGCTCGGTGAGCCCCGCGCGCTCGGCTTCGCCGAACAGCACGGGCACCCGGGCCTCTTCGAGCAGCGTCACCACATTGGCGTGGTTGACGTGCCCGTACACGTCCATGTCCGACCATCGCGGCTGGACGTGGGAAACGAATGTCACCGCACCGTGCTCCGGATCTGGCGCGCGGCCACGGACAGCGTCGCGAGGTCGAGCCGCCCGGAACGGGTGATCTCGTCCAGCGCCACGCGCGCCCGCGAAAGCCGCGACGCGTTGGCCTTCTCCCATTGCTCGATCTGCTCGTCGACGGACAGGTCCTGGTCGCTGTGCCGCAGTGCGTCGAGCGCGATCGCGCGCAGGGAACCGTACACGTCGTCGCGCAGCGAGAGCCGGGCGAGGGCGTGCCAGCGGTTGCCGCGTTCCAGAGCGCTGATCTCGGTGAGCATCTTGTCGATGTCCAGGTGGTCCGACAGCGCGTAGTACAGCTCGGCGGTGTCGGCCGGGGTGTGCGTCGCGTCGAGCCCGACCTGCTGCTCGGCCAGCTCCGCCACCTCGACCACGTCGAGCAGGCCGTAGCTGTGCAGCAGCAGCGCGATCCGGCGGGCGAGACCGGCGGGCACGCCTTCCTCGACCATCCCGGCCGCGTCCTGCTCCACCGACTCCAGTTCGCGTCCGCGCAGCAGCTCGCCCAGCTTCGGGCCGAGCTCCGCGAGCACCGGGCCGAACCGGTTGATCTCGGCCAGCGGCGCGAGCGGCTGCGGGCGGTTGGTGAGGAACCAGCGCGCGGCCCGGTCGAGCAGCCGCCGCGTCTCCAGCACCATCCGGTCCGCGACCGCGGTCGGCACCACGTTGTCCAGCGCGTCGATCTCGGCCCACAGCTTCGGCAGGTCGTAGACGTGCGTGACCACCGCGTACGCGCGCACCGCGTCGGTGGCGGTCGCGTTCATCTCCTCCATCAGGCGGTAGACGAACGAGATGCCGCCGCCGTCGACCAGCTCGTTGGTGATCAGCGTGGTGATGATCTGGCGGCGCAGCGGGTGCTGCGTGATCGCCGCGGCGAACGGCTCCCGCAGCGGAGCCGGGAAGTACTCCGGCAGCCTGCGCGTGAACACCTCGGATTCGGGCAGGTCGGAGGCGAGCAGCTCGTCCTTGAGGTCGAGCTTCACGTGCGCGAGCAGCGTCGCCAGCTCCGGCGAGGTCAGGCCTTCGCCCGCCTTCTCCAGCGCGCGGAACTGCGACGGGCTCGGCAACGCCTCCAGCTTGCGGTCGAACGCGCCCTTCGCGACCAGCGCGGACACCTGCCGCGCGTGCACCGACACCATCGGCCCGGCGTGCGCCCGGCTGACGCCGAGCACCGCGTTCTGCCGGTAGTTGTCCGCGAGCACGAGCGAGCCGACCTCGTCGGTCATCTCGCCGAGCAGCTCGTTGCGCCGCGCGTGCTGCAGTTCGCCGCCCGCCACCAGGTGATCCAGCAGGATCTTGATGTTGACCTCGTGGTCGGAGCAGTCGACGCCGGCCGAGTTGTCGAGCGCGTCGGTGTTGATCTTGCCGCCGCTGCGGGCGAACTCGATGCGGCCGAGCTGGGTCAGGCCCAGGTTGCCGCCCTCGCCGACGACCTGCACGCGCAGCTGGTTGCCGTTGACGCGGATCGCGTCGTTGGCCTTGTCGCCCGCCGCGGCCTGGCTTTCGCTCTCGGCCTTGACGTAGGTGCCGATGCCGCCGTTCCACAGCAGTTCGACCGGGGCCAGCAGGATCGCCTGGATCAGGTCCATCGGCGCGAGCTTGGTGACGCCCTCGTCGAGGCCGAGCGCCGCGCGGACCTGCGGGGTGATCGGGATGGTCTTGGCCGAGCGCGGGTAGATCCCGCCGCCCTCGCTGATCAGCGAACGGTCGTAGTCGTCCCACGAACTGCGCGGCAGGTCGAACAGCCGCCGCCGCTCCGCGAAGGTCGAGGCGGCGTCCGGGTTCGGGTCGAGGAAGACGTGCATGTGGTTGAACGCCGCGACCAGCCGGATGTGCTCGGACAGCAGCATCCCGTTGCCGAAGACGTCGCCCATCATGTCGCCGATGCCGACGACGGTGAAGTCCTCAGTCTGGGTGTCCTTGCCCAGCTCGCGGAAGTGCCGCTTCACGCTCTCCCACGCGCCCTTGGCGGTGATGCCCATGGCCTTGTGGTCGTAGCCGACCGAACCGCCGGAGGCGAACGCGTCGCCGAGCCAGAATCCGTACTGCGCCGAGACCTCGTTGGCGATGTCGGAGAACTTCGCGGTGCCCTTGTCCGCCGCGACGACCAGGTAGCTGTCGTCGGCGTCGTGGCGCACCACGTCCGGCGCGGGCACGGTCTCGCCCTCGACGCGGTTGTCGGTGAGGTCCAGCAGACCGGAGATGAACATCCGGTAGCAGGAAATGCCCTCGGTGAGCTGGGCGTCGCGGTCGACCCCGGCGTCGCCGGTGGCCCGCGGCGGACGCTTCACGACGAAGCCGCCCTTCGCGCCGACCGGCACGATCACCGCGTTCTTCACCGCCTGCGCCTTGACCAGGCCCAGGATCTCGGTGCGGAAGTCCTCCTGCCGGTCCGACCAGCGCAGGCCGCCTCGGGCGACCTCGCCGAACCGCAGGTGCACGCCCTCGACGCGCGGCGAATACACGAAGATCTCGTACTTCGGGCGCGGCTCGGGCAGCTCCGGCACGCCGCTCGGGTCGAGCTTGAGCGCCAGGTACGGGCGCGGGCTCCCGTTGGCGTCGCGCACGTGGTAGTTCGTGCGCAGGGTCGCGTTGATGACCGCGAGCAGCCGGCGCAGGATCCGGTCCTCGTCGAGGCTCGTGACCTCGTCGACCATCGAGGAGATCTCGGCGGTCAGCGATTCCGCGTGCGTCTTCCGGTCCACATCGGACAGTTGCGGATCGCAGCGGGTTTCGAAGAGCCGCAACAGTTTCGTCGAGACCTCGGTGTGCTTGACGAGCGTGTTCTGGATGTAGGCCTGGGAGAACGGGCTGCGCGCCTGCTGCAGGTACCGCGAGTAGGCCCGCAGCACCGCCGCCTGGCGCCAGGTCAGCCCGGCGCGCAGCACGAGCGCGTTGAGGCCGTCGACCTCCGCCTCGCCCTGCCACGCCGCGTGGAACGCGTCCTGGAATCGCTCGCGCAGCTCGTGCGCGGCCGTTTCGTCGGCGTTTTCGAGGCCCTTCTTGTCCACGCGGAGGCCGAAGTCGTAGATCCAGCTGGCCCCGCCGTCCTCGCGGAACAGCTCGTACGGCCGCTCGTCCACCACCTCGACGCCCATCGCCTGCAGCACCGGCAGCACCTTGGACAGGGTGACGCCCTCGCCGCGCAGGTAGAGCTTGAACCGCCGCTCGCCGGGTTCGGCGTCCGCGGGCAGGTAGAACGACAGCGCGAGGTCGCCCTCGTCCGCGAGGGTGTCGAGCTTGGCCAGGTCGGCCAGCGCCTCCTCGGCGGTGAAATCTTCCTTGTACGCCTCGGGGAACACCGCGCCGAAGCGCTGCCCGCGGTCGACCGCGGACTCCTCGCCCATCATGCCGATCGGGCCGCCGTCGCCGGCGCGCTCGCGGCGCTCGGCGATGATCGCCTCGACCAGCCGGTCGTCCCAGCTGCGCACGACGGCGTTGAGCCGCTCCTGGATGCGCAGCGTGTCCGGCTCGACCGCGTTCGACGGGTCGGTGTGCACCATGAAGTGCACCTGCGCGAGCAGCGTCTCGCCGACGCGCGCGCTGTACTCCAGCTGCGTGCCTTCGAGTTCTTCCAGCAGCACTTCCTGCATCGCCAGCCGCGAGCGCGTGGTGTAGCGGTCGCGCGGCAGGTAGACCAGGCAGGAGTAGAAGCGGCCGTACGGGTCGCGGCGCAGGAACAGCCGCAGCCGGCGGCGGTCCGAAAGCGTGATCGCGCCAGTAGTGGTGGAGTACAGCGAATCGGTGTCCGCGGAGAACAGGTCCGCGCGCGGCCAGTTCTGCAGGACCTCCAGCATCCGCTGGCCGGAGAACGACTCCATCGGGAACCCGGCGCGGTGGATCACCGCGCGCACGCGCTGGCCGACCACCGGGATGTCGAGCACGTTCTCGTGCAGCGCGGTGGTGGTGAACATGCCGAGGAACCGGTGCTCGCCGGTGACCTCGCCGTGCTCGTCGAACGTCTTCACGCCGACGTAATACGGATAAACCGGACGGTGCACCGTGCTCGGCGCGCTGGCCTGGGTGAGCACGAGCAGCGACGGCGCGAGCGCGTCGACCGAGCTGTCCGGACCCGCGGTGAGGCTGCGCGCGGCCAGGCTGTCCTGGCGCAGCACGCCCAGGCCGGACGCGAGAACCGCGCGCAGGGCGGGCTCGTCGCTGTCCGGCTGCGGGCTGTCGACCAGCTCGTACTTGCGGTAGCCGAGGAAGGTGAAGTGGCCGTCGGCGAGCCAGCGCAGCAAGCGCGCGCCCTCGACGACCTCGCCCCCGCCGCCGGGCAGCTTCGGCGGGTTCTGTTCGAGGGTTTCCGCGAGCGAGCAGGCGGTCTGCGCCATCTTCTCGGCGTCCTCGACGACCTCGCGCACGTCGCCGAGCACCGACGACAGCCGGTTGTCCAGCTCGCGCGCCCGCTGCGGGTCGGTGACGAGGTCGATCTCCACCAGCATCCACGACTCCGCGGACGCGCCGGCGGGCGGATCGGCCGGGTCGGCGTCGAGGTGCAGGCCCTCCAGCTCGCCGGTCAGGCCGCGGCTCACCACGACGATCGGGTGCACGATGCGCTGCACCTGCACGCCGTCGCGGGCGAACTCCGCGGTGACGCTGTCCACCAGGTAGGGCATGTCGTCGGTGACGACCTGCACGACAGTCGCGTCGCGCGTCCAGCCGTCCTCGGCGGTGGTCGGGTTCAGCAGGCGGACCGCCGGGCGTCCGGGCATGCGCTTGTCCGCCAGCTGCAGGTGCGAACGCACCGCGCCGACGAGCGCGACCGGATCGTCGCCGACGATCTCGTCGGCCGGAATGTGCCGGTAGTACAAGCGGATCAGGTCCGCGATCTCCGGCGCCTGCGCCGCGGCGGTGTCGATCAGCTCGTCCCGGATCTGTTCCGGGCTGGCCGTGCGGCGGGCGGCGCCGGCTTCGGTGCCGACATCGGGCGGGGACGAGACTCCCGTCGAGCTCATTGAGCAACTCTCCAGTGTGCGAGACCGAGATGCGTCCGTCACCACAACGTGCCGGACATCCCTCACCCTAATCCGCCCCGAGGCGCCCCCGTGCGCGGCGGGGAAAGACTTAAGGTTCGTTTCCGGGGTCCCCGGCGACGCGCCCGCGCGGGATCGGTTCAGCTACCGACGGGTTCGGCGCGGGCGGCTTTCGGCAAAAGGCTTGGCACGAGGCCGGAGGACGTGTTTCGGCGGCGCGGCGGTGGCTTCGGGATCGGTTCAGTGCTCGTATCGCCCGCGGCGGGAACGGAAAAGGTTGCCTCCCCCTCCTGCGAGAATTCCCACCCGTACGGGCTAATTCTTCCGTTGCGGAGGACGGAGCCGGGTGGGCTGGGAGGAGCAGCCGGGTTTCCAGGATGGGGCAAGTCCCGGGTGCGCGCAGATCGGCGGGTCCGGGTGGTTGTGCCGCATGATCTCGGCGCGTCCAGCCAGTGACTGGGAAAACCGCTTGGTACAGCGCGAAAATCGGCGGGCGACCGAAGCCGGAGCGGGCCGCATGTGCTCACCTCCGCGGAAGTCCGTGAGGGGAACCCTGAGGGAATCTGATTCCCTCAGGGTTCCCCTCACGGACTTTTCGGGGCCGAAGCCGCGGGATTTCCCCAGCAGCGCGGGCCGCGTGGTCGCCCTCCGGCCGTGGTCCGTAGCCAAAGCCGCGTTGATGCGCGATCCCCTGCCCCGCTGCGGAATCCGCCCGGCCGAGCCAGCGCATCCCCTGCGGGGCAAGAATTTTCAGTCGCCGTTGTTGCGGTGCCGGTCCGCGGTCGCGCGGCCGTTGATCGGCTTCGGCTCGTCGTTCGGGCCGAGACGTTTCACCAGCGCCGCCGCGCTCGCCGTCCCTGCCTGGTGCTCGGCGAGGGCGCGGGCGAGCAGTTCCGCGAGTCCGGCGTCCGGCGGCGGTTCGTCCTCCGCGATGGCTCGCGCGTAGCTCTCCGGGAACGGCTGCTCCGCCGGGGTCCACGCGTCGATGTCGGACAGCGGGTCCAGCGCGGGCGGCATCCGCAGCCGGGGCAGCCAGGGCTCCTCGACCGGCTCGGGTTCCTCCGGACGCGGCGCGGGGGCCAGCTCCGTTTTGTCCCGCGAGGGGGTTTCCGGTTCCGCCGCGGCGGATTCGGGACGTCCGGGCTCGTCGGCCCGGCGGCGTCCCCCGCCTCCGCCGGTCGCGGTGATGCCCAGCCGGTCCAGCACGGACTTCGCGGCGACCGAGCCGTGCTCGGCGTCGTGCCGGGTCTTGCGTCCGCGCGAATCGCGGCGCGCGGCTTCCTCCTGCGCCCACTCGGCGCTTTCCCACAGCGGCGCGGCGCCCTCTTCCGCGGGAGCCGGGGCGAGCGGCAACTCCGGCAGGAGGTCCGACAGATCCGGCATCCGCAGCGAGAACCGCGGCTCGTCTTTCGAGGTCTCGGCGGCCGGGGCCGGCGCTTTTTCCGCCGTGCGACGCGGGGTTTCCTCCCGCGCCCAAGGCGTTTTCGTGTCGTCCGCCGCCCGCAGCGGACGGACCGACGCCGTCCCGGCCGGCTGCGTCTCTTCCCGACGCGCGGGCGCGTCTTCCGCGGCCTGCGGCTTCTCCGCCCGGCGAACCGGCGCCTCGTCCGCGTTCTCCGCGGCTCGAGTCGGCCGCTGCTGCGTCTCAGCCCGACGACCGCGCACGTCCTCCGCGGCCCGCGTCCCGGCCGCACTTTCCGTCCGCCGGGTTCCGGCGCTCTCCGCTCCGCGCGGCGCGTCTGCCCAGCGAACCGGCATGTCCTTCGCCCGGCGGCCGTCCCCGGCCTGCGCCTGGCTGACCGGCTCCGCAGCGGCAGCCCGCACCGGAGCGTCCTCGGCCGCCCGTTTCCGCGGCGCGGGCGCTTCCGCGCCCTTCCGCCCGAACGGCCGCGCCCACCCCGGCAGCACCGGCGATTTGCGGTCCTCAGCCCGCCGCCGTCCGCCAGTCCGCGGAGCCTCCTCCGGTTCCCGGATCGCGGGCAGCACCGACGTCTGCTCGACCTCAGCCTCCGCCGCGGCGCGCCGGAACGACCACGCCGGCTTCTTCTCCGCCGCCTCGACCCGAGCCGAAGCCGGCTCCGCGGCCACCTCGACCTGCGCCGGAACGACCGGCAGCGGGGCCGCGACCGGATCCGGCCGCGGGGCGGGGACGTCGCGGATCGCCGGCATCACCGAGGTCTCCTCGGCCGCGACCCTCGGCTCCACCTCCATCGACACCGGGCGTCCGTCGCGCGGGGCGGACGCGGCGAGGACGTCGTCGAGATCCATCGACGCCACCGATTCCGCACCCAGCTCGCCCGCGATCAGCCCGCACGCCTGGCGCCGGGCCCGCGCGTGCACGTGTTCCGCGGCCCGCGCCCGGTGCAGGCAGCCGATGGCCTCTTCCGCGCTGCCGAACCGCTCCTCGATCTGCGCCAGCTCCAGCCACAACCGCGCGGTGACCGCCGCGAGCCCGTGCCGGTCGGTGGCCGCGACGGCCTCCCCCACCAGCTCGGCAGCGGCGTCACCGGCACCGGAGGGCAGGTGGATGCGAGTCGCCACCGCCAGCCGCAGCCACGCCGCGGGCGCGACGCCAGCGGCACGGACCGGTTCGCGCAGCATGGGTTCGGCGATGTCGTACGCCATGTCGGCGTCGCCGCGGTCGAGCAGCGTGCTCACCAACTGGAGCACGAGCCGGATCCGGACGAGACCGCCGTCGTCGCCGGGGCGGTCCATCTTCTCCAGGAAGCCGAGCCCGGTGCGCGCGGCGTCCGCGGCCGCCGTGAGGTCGCCGTGCCGGCGCCGGTGCGCCGCGGTTCCGTTGCGCAGCAAGGCACGCATCAGCAACCGGTCGTCCGCGTCGAGCGAATCGTCGGCCACCAGCAGCCGGTCCGCCTCGACGAGCACCCGGTCCAGCTCCGCCTTCCGGCCGAACTGGGCGAGGCATCCGACGAGGTGGCACAACGCTTCCGCGCGCAGAGAAGGCGGCACGTCCTCGGACAGCACCGGACGCAGCGCGGCCAGCCCCATCAGCGGGACGCCGAGGCTGCGCGCGCACACCGCGAGGTCAACGCGCAGCCGCGCCGCCGTCGTGGCGTATCCGGCGTGCTCGGCCGCACGCAAAGCCGCGACCGCGCGGCCGACTGTGGACGTCCTCTTGCCGATCCGCACGCGAGCGGACACCACGAGCGCTTCCGCCCGGATCCAGTGCCCGTCCGCGCCCGCCGTCTCCGCGAGCGCCGCCGAGCGTTCGCCGAGAACCAGCGAAAGCTCCGGCGCCCGGAAGCGCAGCGATTCCGCCCGGTCGATGAGCCGACCGAGGTCGGCGAGGGTCCCGCCACTGGCAACGGCGGGCCGCCCGTCCGCGGTCGCGGACGGGCTGGGCCGGTTGTGCCTGCTGGTTTCCACTCGGGACCCCCGCGCCGGTCAGTCGCGCTTCAACTTGCGGTGGGTGACCCGGTGCGGACGAGCCGCTTCGGCGCCGAGGCGCTCGACCTTGTTCTTCTCGTAGCCCTCGAAGTTGCCCTCGAACCAGAACCACTTCGCGGGGTCTTCGTCGGTGCCTTCCCAGGCGAGGATGTGCGTCGCGACCCGGTCGAGGAACCACCGGTCGTGGGAAATCACGACGGCGCAGCCCGGGAACTGCTCGAGCGCGTTCTCCAGCGAGCCGAGCGTTTCGACGTCCAGGTCGTTCGTCGGCTCGTCCAGCAGGATCAGGTTCCCGCCCTCTTTGAGCGTCAGCGCGAGGTTGAGCCGGTTGCGCTCGCCGCCGGACAGCACGCCGGCCGGCTTCTGCTGGTCCGGGCCCTTGAAGCCGAACGCGCTCACGTAAGCGCGCGAGGGCATTTCGGTCTGCCCGACGTGGATGTAGTCGAGCTTGTCCGAGACGACCTCCCACACGGTCTTCTTCGGGTCGATCCCGCCGCGGCTCTGGTCCACATAGGACAGTTTGACCGTCTCGCCGATCTTGACCGACCCGCCGTCCGGCTCCTCGAGCCCGACGATGGTCTTGAACAGCGTCGTCTTGCCGACGCCGTTCGGGCCGATCACGCCGACGATGCCGTTGCGCGGCAGGTCGAACGAGAGCCCGTCGATCAGCACCCGGTCGTCGAAGCCCTTGCGCAGCTTCTCGACCTCGACCACGACGCTGCCCAGACGCGGGCCCGGCGGGATCTGGATCTCCTCGAAGTCGAGCTTGCGGTGCTTGTCCGCCTCCGCGGCCATCTCCTCGTAGCGGTCGAGCCGCGAACGGGACTTGGTCTGGCGCGCCTTGGCGTTGGACCGCACCCACTCGAGTTCGCTCTTGAGCCGCTTGGCCAGCTTGGCGTCCTTCTTGCCCTGGACCTCGAGCCGCTCGCGCTTCTTCTCCAGGTACGTGGAGTAGTTGCCCTCGTAGCCGACGACGCGGCCGCGGTCGAGCTCCATGATCCACTCGGCGACGTTGTCCAGGAAGTACCGGTCGTGGGTGACGGCGAGGACGGCGCCCTTGTAGTTGGAGAGGAACTGCTCCAGCCACAGCACGCTTTCGGCGTCCAGGTGGTTAGTGGGTTCGTCGAGCAGCAGCAGGTCGGGCGCGGACAGCAGCAGCTTGCACAGCGCCACCCGGCGGCGCTCGCCCCCGGAGAGGTGGGTGACCGGCTCGTCGGCGGGCGGGCAGCGCAGCGCGTCCATGGCCTGCTCGACGGTCGCGTCGAGCTCCCAGGCGTCGGCGTGGTCCAGCTCCTCCTGGAGCTGGCCCATCTCCTCCATCAGCGCGTCGCTGTAGTCGGTCGCCATCAGCTCGGCGATCTCGTTGTAGCGATCGAGCTTCTGCTTGGTCTCGCCGAGGCCCTCCTCGACGTTCTGCCGAACGGTCTTCTCCTCGTTCAGCTCCGGCTCCTGCATGAGGATGCCGACGGTCGCGCCCGGCTGCAGGAAGGCCTCGCCGTTGCTGGCCTGCTCGATCCCCGCCATGATCTTGAGAACGGTCGACTTGCCGGCGCCGTTCGGGCCCACGACGCCGATCTTGGCTCCGGGGTAGAACGCGGTGCTCACGTCGTCGAGGATCACCTTGTCCCCGACGGTCTTGCGCACCTTCTTCATGGTGTAGATGAACTCGGCCATGCCATCGATCGTAGAGTGGCTCCTCCGGCGGCCTGACGGCGGTCACCACCGTGCTACCGAGGGTCAGGTCGAGGTCACGCGGACAGCATGATTTTCCGCCGCGTCATTCGGCCCGTTTGCCCTCGGCGAGGTTCTTCAGCATCGCGTTGTAGGCGGCCAGTTCCTCGCCGCCGGTGTTCTCCTCGCGCCGGTCGCGCCGCTTCGCCTCGCGCTCGTCCTGGCGCGCCCACTGCACCAGCAGCGCGATCAGCACGAGCAGCACCGGCACCTCGCCCGACGCCCACGCGATGCCGCCGCCGAGCCGCTGGTCGGTCAGCAGGTCGCCGACCCACGGCAGCTTCAGCGACGTGTAGAACTCGCGGCCGATCACGGTCTGCATGTTCATCAGGATCACGCCGAAGAAGGCGTGGAACGGCATCGCGCCGAACATCATCCCGAGCTTGCCGACCGGCGGCAGCCGCCGCGGCGCGGGGTCGACGCCGATCACCGGCCAGTAGAAGACGTAGCCGACGAGCAGGAAGTGCGCGTTCATCGCCAGGTGCGCCCAGTGGTAGTTGAGCGCGTTGTCGAAGAGGCCGGAGAAGTACAGCCCGTAGAACGACCCGACGAACAGCAGCAGCGCGACGATCGGGTTGGTCAGGAACCGCGACACCGGCGAGTGCACGGCGGCCAGTAGCCATTCGCGCGGCCCCGGAGGAGCGTCGCGACCGGCGGGCTGGATCGCGCGCAGGGCGAGCGTCACCGGGCCGCCCAGCACCAGCAGGACCGGCGCGACCATCGACATCAGCATGTGCGTGCCCATGTGCACGCTGAACATCGCGGGCGCGTACCGGCCGATGCCCGACGACGTGGCCAGCAGGATCACCAGGCAGCCGGCGAACCACGCCACCATCCGGCCGACCGGCCAGGCGTCGCCGCGCTTGCGCAGCCGCCGCACGCCGGCGAGGTAGAGGCCGGCGAGAACGATCGCGAGGGTGCCGTAGACGAGGTCGAACCGCCAGTCGGTGAGCAGCCGCCAGAACGTCGGCGGGCCCTGGAGGTCGTAGCCGATGAGGAGTTCGACGGTGCCCGGCTGGGTGACCGCGTCCGGCGGCGGTGGCGTGCGGGCGAGGCCGGAGGCGATGCCGATGGTGACGAACATGATCAGCACTTCGACGGCCGCGAGCCGGAGCAGCTGGCTGCCGCCCTTGCCGTCGACAAGGTTCGCCACGCCGCGGCTGCGCTGCTGCTGGCCGAAGACGCCGAGCAGCAGCAGCGCGACGATCTTGGCGACGACGAGCAGGCCGTAGTCGGTGGTGAACAGGTCGCCGAGGTTGATCCGGACCAGCGCGTTGACGATGCCGGACACCGCCATCACGACCCAGCAGACCAGGGCGAGCTTGGAGAACCGCTGCGCGGCGAGGCTGAGGTTCTTGCCGCGGCGCCAGCCGAGCGCGAGCACGGCGAGCAGGCCGCCGACCCACAGCGCGGCCGCGACGAGGTGGAACAGGAGGCTGTTGGTGGCCAGGTCGTGCGAACCGCCGCTCGCCGAGTGCCCGGTGACCGCGACCGGGACGAGCCCGGCGACGGCCAGGAAGAACAGCACGGCCGTCCAGCCCCAGCTGAGCACCAGGCGACAGCCGAGGGCGAGCAGGATCGCGATCAGCGCCGTCCACAGCCATGCCTTGGGCTGTTCGATCGCGCTGATGAGGCTCAGCAGCGTGTCCGGGGAAAGGACGTCGCCGAACGGCTTGCCCGCGCTGTCCGCGGCGGTGAAGGCGACCGACAGGATCGAGGCCGCGAACCAGACCCACGCGGCGATTCCGGCGGTGCGGACCGCGGCGTACCCTTCGGGCGCGAGCGTGCCGGTTTTCTGTGGCGGTACGAGGAAAGCGGCGAGCAGCAAGGCTCCGACGCACACGACCGACGACGCCTCGGCGAGCACGCGGGCCACCGTGACGCCGTACCGCGTGACGAGTCCCGGGTCCGGCAGCCCGGCGATGACGTAGCCAGCGCCGCCGGTGAGCGCGACGAGCCCGACCGCGACGACCGCCGCGAGCACGACTCCGACCGAAAGCAGCGGGAGCACACTCGTCTTGCGTCCGCGGTCCGGGGCGGGTTTCGTCACAGGTTCCGAGCTCACGCTACGAGACTAGGCCGGTCGCGCGCGGCCCGGCACCGGGGTGGGTTTCGCCCCGGATCGCTCGCTCGCGGTGTTTGCGCTGGTCGAGCCGGGTTGCCGGGCGGAACCCGGTGCGCGGCAAGGCTTTCCTCTATGCTCCGCCGATGACCAGCAGCCGTCGCCGCCGCCCGACGCTGGACGACGTCGCGGAGGCGGTCGGGGTGTCGCGCGCCACTGTGTCCAACGCCTACAACCGGCCTGACCAGCTGTCGACGCAGTTGCGGGAGCAGATTCTGCGCGTGGCGGGTGAACTCGGTTACCCCGGACCGAACCCGACCGCCCGCAGCCTCGCCACGAGCCGCACCGGCGCGATCGCTTTCCTGCTCGATTCGTCGCTGTCGGCGGCCTTCTCCGACCCCGCGCTGTCGATCACCCTGGACGCGCTCGCGAAAACCGTAGAACCCACCGGCAATGCGCTGCTGCTCTTGCCCGGCCACGAAGCCCAGGAGGGCCCGCCGGCGGCGCGAGTTTTGGCCGCACAAGCGGATATCGCCGTGGCGTACTCCCTCGCCGACGGCACGCCCGCGCTGGAAGCCGTGCGCGCACGGGGTTTGCCGCTGGTAGTCATCGACCAGCCACCCCTTCCGGACACGGCCCGAGTCGGCTGCGACGACCGCGGCGGCGCGTCGTTGGCCGCACGCCATTTAGTGGAGCTAGGCCATCGGCGGTTCGGAATCCTCGCCGCACCGCGCCTTTCCGCGGTTACCAGCCCTTTCCACGGCACCCGGGAACGCCTCGCCGGTTACCTCGACACCCTGGCCGCCGCCGGAATCACCGACATCTCCATCACCGAAGCCCCGTGGCTCTCCGCCTCGACCGCCCGCGCCGCCGCCACCGACCTGCTCACCGCCTCGGTGCGGCCGACGGCACTGTTGTGCATGTCCGACCAGCTCGCCTTCGCCGCCATCGCCGCCGCCCACCGGCTGGGCCTGCGCGTGCCCGCCGACGTGTCGATCGTCGGCTTCGACGACACCCCGCAGGCCGCATGGTCTGAACCACCTCTCACGACCGTCCGCCAGGACCTGGCGGGCAAGGGCCGCGTCGCGGGCGAACTGGTGATGTCCCTCCTCGCCGCCGCCCCCGTCCCGCCGCCGGTCGAACTCCCGGTGTCGCTGGCGGTCCGGGAAAGCACCGCGGCGATTTAGCAAGACCGCTCGGCGATCTGTGGACAACTAGGTCTCGTACGAGTGACGGGAAACTACTTGTCCACAGACGTAGGAATGCGGGCAGACAAACCGTGCGAAACCCGCCAAGGTGGAGACATGCCCGGTTTCCCGGGATACCGCCCGGCCTCTTCGCCCGGCACCGCATTCGATTGAGGGGGAGTTCCCACGATGTTCCGCCGCCTGCTGCCGTCCCTGCCTTTCCCCGGCCGCCGCACCTGGCCCACCGCCGCCCCGTCCCGCCTGCCCGGCGTATTGCTGCTGGTCACCGCAGGTCTCCTGACCGGTTCCGGCCTAGCGCAAGCCAGTCCGGCCACTCCCCCGGCACCCGCCTGCAACGCGGGAGAGTTCTGCCTGTGGGACAGCGAAACCTATTCCGGCGGAGCACAGAGTTATGACCTGCGCACGGCAAATCCGGGTGATTGCATTCCCCTGCCCGAGGGATTCCAAGGACATTCCTTCGTCAACCGGATGACCCGCGACGTCACGATCTACCAAGGAGCGGACTGTTCCACCGAGGGCGATTTCATCACCTATCCGGGCGGCGGCACGTACGTTCCGCAGTCCCCGTTCGCGGTGCGTGCCCTGAAAGTGTGGGAATAACCCGAGACCGGGCCAGGCGAACAAGGCGAGCTCCAGGCCGAGTCGACTCGCAGCCGAAGTTCGCCGGCCCGGGGGCCGCACCCCCGAGCGGCCCCCGGCCCGTGGGCGCGCAGCCCGGAAGACCCGCGCCCACGGGCCCCTGACCCCTCGCCCTCCCGCTCCCGGCCCCGACCTGGGAGCGGGAGGCGAGGCCCGGGTCCGTTCGCAGGCGAACCTGGGTTTCGTCGTGAGAGGCCTTGGCTTCCGTCATTGCGGGGCTGAGTCCTGTCGCAGCAGGTCAGGCTTACGCCGTGGGATGCCTGGCTTGCTTCGCGACAGTCCTGGGTTCCTTCGCGGCAGGTCAGGCTTCCGCCACGCGAGGCCTGACTTCGTTCGCGAGAGTCCTGGGTTCCTTCACGGCAGGTCAGGCTTCCACCATGCGAGGCCTGACTTCGTTCGCGACAGGCCTGGGTTCCTTCACGGCAGGTCAGGCCGCCTTCGCGGCAAGCCTGGGTTCCGCGGCAGGTCTCAGTTCCATCGCGGCAGACCTGGCTACCGCCATGGTTGGCCTGGGTCCCGCCGTGAGACTCCTTGGGCCCCGCCGTGGTCCGCCGCAGTCCAGGCGGATGCCCGCCGATGCCAGATTCGGAAGCCGGTCCGCCCTGCCCACGCACCCGTGCCCGCACGTCAGACTCCGGTGGATCAGCCCGGCACGCACCGGCGGTCGCCCGGCGACGCTGCGACGGCTGCCCCGCCCGTCCGCGACCGCCACTCGTCAGGTTCGGAGGCGGACCTGACACCGATCCGATCACGCCATCGCAAAGCCGCTTGCCGGACCACACTCGGTCCGCCCCGACACCTCGCCGCAACCGCCGAACCGCCCAACCGGCACCGCCCCAGCCAGACGTCCTACATCACAAGATCGCCACAGTCTCCACCAGCCACGAGCCCGAACCTCCGTCCCACCCGCCGCCCCCGCCAGGAGATCCAGGTGCCCAAGCTGCACAAACCGCCGCCCACCAGCCGCCCGAGGCCGTTCCCCCGAGCAGTGCGTGCCGAAGCCGTCGCGCGCTGTGGCATTCCGCCCCCGGAGACCCGCAAATCCGACGAACCGAGGCTGAAACGATTCGACGGTGTCGAACGATCGAGAGATTGGCGATGACTAAGCTGCCCATGCTGGAGGTCAGCAGCTGTCGGCCACCCGGGCCCTCGTAGCTCAGCTGGATAGAGCAAGAGCCTTCTAATCTCTAGGTCGCAGGTTCGAGTCCTGCCGGGGGCACAAACAGCCTGGTCAGGGGAATCCCTGACCAGGCACAGCTCATACCCGGGTGGTCGAACCGTCCGGACCGCCGGGCACGCCCCGCGTCTCACCGCAAGCCCGCGTCGCCTTCTCCGGCACTCCCGTGACACGGCGTCACTACCCGCCATCACGACACCTCAACCAGGCCGAAACGCATTCGTGATCTTGCCCTCAACAAGCTCGCCCACGCCAGGAACGCCCATGCCCGACCCCAGCCGCCGGTCGCGGAACGGAGCCGCCCGAGCCCTCTTCGAGGAAGCCCGCAGCGCCGGACTCGTCCAACGACACCTCCGCAAACTCCACCACCTCGCCCGGCACCCGCATCCACTGACAGCAAGCACGCCCCAACCAGTCGCAGCCTCAGCCGAAGCAGCACACTCGGCCACCGCACCAACGCACCAGCCACCGCGAGGACGCCGACGAGCGCAGCAACTCGCGCTCGGCATTGACCTCGCCTGCCCGCCGACAACACCGCCGCACCGACCGTCCACAGAGGCCGCCGCATCGGGCGAAGCCGCCTAACCGCCAACCGAAACAGGCCCATTCACCTCGAACCCCGGCGAGGCCTCGCCTCCTGCTGCCTCGACGAGACACCCGCCTGCCGGAGCACCCAATGCCAGTTCGGGAACGGACAGGCCTCACGGCAACTCCGCCTGCTGCGTACCCAAGCCTGCACCCGGCCGACTCCTGCTCAGCCTGCGTGGCACGCCCGGCCGAGACAAAGACACACGGGCCAAGCCCAGCTCCGGCGTACGGTTTCACCAGCCGAACTCCTCGCTGCCCCAGTCGGACTGCACGCGACGCGATAGACACCAGCGACACGGCCGCGGCGGCTCTGCAACCAAGAGTTCGAACCGAGGCCAACATCGACGAGGCCGACGCTGCCCTTGATGAAGCCGCGCGGAAGCAACCGCAAACCAGAGCCGACTGCGGTAGCCGCTGCGTTGAAACCTGAAGCGGTCAGGCAATCACCACAGCTTCAACGATCGCGTCCGGCACCTGCGAGAGGCTTGCAGAGGACGCCGCCAGCGTCGACACAAGAAGGAAGCAGACGTCCTTGCCCCGGACAGCTGCGCGCAAGCGACACCGGCCTCAGCCACCTATTTCCTTCGCGCGAGCCAGCGCCTCCCTCCTGATTCGCTTCGTCACCCCCGAGGACGCAAGATATTCGAGCACCTTACGACTGGAAGAAAGTTTCGCGGCACGCAACTGCAGCCATTGCGACCAGCTTTCCATCGAAGTCGACTCAAAAGCGACACTCGATCTCGAAACTAGGTCATCAAGTACCGACAGATCCGCCATTCTCGCCCTTGCGAGATCTTGTGAATAACCGTCGGGGAGCGCGCTTACCACTCTCTCACGAAGCACCCCCGGAACTTGCTCCAGGCAGCTCAAGGAAACCGAAGCCGCGATCGTATTGTCGGGCTCGCGGCCAATCAATGAGATCAGCTGATCGATCGCGCCAGGAAGCCGCATCGCCCTGCGATAGCAACTCCAGCGATCGTGCCCGCTTTCAAATGAACCCGCTTCGAGTCCTACGTCGTGCGCCAACTTTCGCAGATCGCGCACAAAAGTCTCTTCGAGCATCAGCGGCCACCCGGAGCGCCAGGAAAATGAGCCATCATGTTCCCGCAGACGAGATTGCCCATAGATCCGAAATCCCGACCAGTGCTCATCGCCAAACCACGACCACATTCCGCCCGGCCTATGTCGACCGTTCCACCCGAGAGAACACGGTCATCACTGCGCCGATCGGCGCACCTCATCCCAAACTCGACCGAAATGTCCGGCATCGGTTACCTCCGGGAGAAAATCAGCTTGCGCTTGAATCTCCTCCAACGCAGGGATCTTACCCTAGCACCGTATCACCGGTTGACTGATCAGCATCAGCATACGTCATTCTTCCATCGTGAAATAGCTCGATCTTGCGAACCTCTTAACCATCGACATCGATCTCACAGTAGAGCGTAACCGGCTCTTCTTCGAGATCGTGGGGCCACTCGACCCTCAGGTGCAGCACATCGATCCCCTCCCGCCCGACGACTATCGAGGATAGGTCTCGTACAGGTGGCGCACACACTCGTTCACCCCGAAAGCCCTGAGCAGCCCCATCACAGGATCTCGTAGGACAACCCCCTCCACGGAACGCCGAGTTCGCGAGCCTTGCGTGCCTTGCCCGACAACGAGTCCGGGTCCGCGGCTACGACCACACGAATTTGCCAGCTGACGCTGCCGGTCGCTCCGACACCCGCGGACGCAGCCTGCGCGACGATCTCTTCGTGTCCCGCGCCATGCTCCCGGTCAGCACCATCTTGTCTCCGGGACTCAGCGCGAGCCCGCCGAATCTGTCGCCGGAAGACGCTGTCGAAGAGACTGCGGCCGTAGCGACAGTGGCAGGCGTGATCCCCACCCGCGCAGCCACGTCGTAGGGTCTTGATTCGAACAACGCGCCAAACCGGGGAGGGTTTAGATGGCTGACGATGTTCAGCGGCGGGAGCAGGTGCTCGACGGGCTGGATCCCGAACAGCGTGCGGCTGTGCTGGCACCGCCAGGCCCGGTACGCATTCTTGCCGGCGCCGGTACCGGCAAGACCCGGACCATCACTCGCAGGATTGCCTATCTGGCTGTGACAAAGCAGGTCAAGGCCACCGAGATCCTTGCGGTGACCCATTCCAACCAAGCTGCGGGCGAGCTGCGGGATCGCATCCGGTCGTTGGGAGTGTCCGTACAGGCTCGGACGTTCCACAGTGCGGCGATGGGCCAGTTGAAACATTTCTGGACGAGGACCGGCCTTCCCGGAGATGAGCTGCGGATGATTCACGACTTCCAGGGCGGTCAGGGATCATTTCTCCGCAAGGCGCTGGAAGCCGAGGTGCGGTCGGTCGCGACCACGGATGTTCGGGACCTCAGGGAGGAAGTCGACTGGGCGCGGCGAAGCCGGCTCACACCGGACCAGTACGCGCAAGCGGCGAATAAGAGCGGACGGAAGCGAAACCTGCCTGCCGCGGTGCTGGCAGCCGGCTACAAACGGTACGAGCAGGCGAAACGGTCTCAGGCCGTGTTGGACTTCGGCGACACCATCGAGCAGTGCGCGCTCCTGCTCGAAAACGACCGTGAGGCGGCAGCGCAGTTCCGAGACAGGTACCGGTGCTTCGTAGTGGACGAGTACCAGGACACCGACCCCTCGCAGGAGCGCTTGCTGGCCGCTTGGCTGGGTCAAGGCCGCAATGTGACCGTCGTGGGCGATCCCAACCAGACCATCTTCTCGTTCAAAGGAGCCGACCCTTCTTTGCTTGTCGGGTTCGCCGATCGTTTTCCCGGCGCGGTCAGCATCTCGCTCGACCGGGACTACCGGTCGACACCTCAGATCGTGGGCTACGCCAACCGGCTCATGGGGCAAGCGTCGACGGGCGTGGTGCTCAAGGGACAGCGACCCGACGGGCCCGAGCCGACTCTCCGGACCTACGACACCGAAGCGACCGAAGCCTCGGCACTGGCAGGACGGGCCAACGAACTCGTCGCCGAGGGCACGACCGCATCCGAGATCGCCATCTTGGTTCGAACGAGGTCCCAGGTCTTGTTCTATCGAACCGCCCTGCAGGACGAGGGGGTCACCACCGAGGTTTTCGACGACGAGAAGTTCTTCGAAAGGCAGGAGATCCGCCAGGCAATGACAGCGCTGGCCGATCTCGCCGAACGGTCGCCGACTTTGGCCGGCATGGCCGGACTGCAGTCGGTTCTCAAGAATGCCGGCTTCGACCCGGACGTTCCGCCGGTAGGGCAGGGCGCCGCGCGCGATCGATGGGAGTCGCTGGGAGCGCTGCTGCGGCTTGTCGAACGGACACCGGACGGCACACGGGAAACCGTCGAAATCCTCCTTCGCGAACTGGAACGACGGGCGGCCGCGGAGCACGCACCCCGCGGCGGTGGTGGAGTCACGTTGGCCACCATGCACAAGGCGAAGGGCCTGGAATGGGACGCCGTCCTGCTTCCTGGCCTCGCGGAGGGCTTCCTCCCCATCGCTTATGCGGCTTCGTCGGAGGAGGTCGACGAGGAACGCCGCCTGTTCTACGTCGCCGTCACCCGGGCCAGGGAGCGGCTGGAACTTTCGCACGCCCTGGTCAGCGAAAAGGGGTATCCCAGAAAGCCTTCCCGATTCCTCGACCAGATCGTTCCGGTCCGACGTTCGTTCCCGGCGGCTCCCGTGGCGGCGCGGAATCCGTACTCGGTCGGCGACCGGGTGGTGAGCACGACTTTCGGCATGGGCAAGGTGACCGCGACGACCAAAACAGCCGTAACGGCCGATTTCGGCACCCCTTACGGCGTCAAGACGGTGACAGCGGACCACAAGCTGAGCAAGCTGTAACCCGCAGCACTACCCACCATTGGTCGTGGCCAGGTCACCAATACGACCGGAAAGCCGGTCCACCCCCCAGCACCCATGCAGCCCTCACACAGACGATGCCGCGCCTGTGGCGACGTTGCGCGCCGCCGAACCTTCGCGTGAGCTGCCCGCGAATACCGGCAGTCCAATGACCAGGAGGTTCAGGTTTCCGGCAGCGATGTGCCCTGATCGAGGTCCCGCCCATCCGGCCTGCCGAGCTTCGTGCGCAGTACCGCGACGTGGATGTCGAGCGAGCGGCTTTCTGCCGGGCCATGGTCGCCTCAGGTCTCCTTGGCAACCCGCGCTATCCCAGGAATACGCGAGAGCCGACACGAGAGCCTGCCAGTACCGGCCGAACAGATTCCACGGGCGTTTCGCTGTCGCTTTCCGAGGCCGTACCTGCGACCGTCCAGCCCGCGACAACCTCGCACTGATGTGCCGGACGACGCGTCGGGCCCGCTCCGCGACCGGAAAGACCTATACAGGCTTCCAAATCTTGCTTTTACTTCGGCTGGCGAACTTCCTGTCAGAGCGGATAGGGCCCGAGACGACCCCAAGCGACCAAGACCGGCGGGATCGCGAGGAAGAGCGTTCCGAAGAACCAGCGAAACGGTCCGATGTCGCCGCGCTTGAGCTTCAACGTCGGGACAGCGGCTACGGGGATCAGCAGCGCGAGAGCCGCAAACGGCGTCAGGACCGTCGCCCTGCTCATCAGGCCCGGCAACACCAACGCCGTTCCGCAGGCCGCCACCAGCACACCGCCCAGCCGCGCGGCCGGACCCGGACCTCCTCCTAGACCTACCGTCTCGCCGTGAAGGACGCCTCGCGGCTCCCGACGCAGGGCAGTCATCAAGCCCGAAGGAACGGTGAGGAAAGCCATGAACCCCTGCAGAACCCACAACACTGCATCCACCAGCACCACCCCGCCGAAGAACCATACAGACGGGCGGCCGGGACCGGTCCCGAAGCCTTGACCACGAACCCGACGGGACCAGCTCAGAAGGGCACGCGGAATCCGACGGGGTTTCCCACTGTCCCGGCCGGAAGCCGGCGGGTTGATCTTGAAAAGATTTCGGCGCGGATGAACTGACTACAGGACGTGCTATGAGGTACGGTCCCAGCGAAACGCGAGATTCCCCGCGCCTTCATTCTGCTGGGTGCGCTTGGCGCAGCGAGCAAGTTTCGTCCTGGACTAGCGCTGCAGCTCGGCCTGCGCCGCACGCGCCGCGCACGCTTTGGCTTCGCCCCAGCCGAATCGGGACCCCAGGTGGGCCAGCTCCGCGTCGAGAAGCTGGGTATCGAGCGCAGCTTCGCTAGGCTACGAAATCGCCGTAACTTCAATAATTGACTGAGCCAATCATGACGATGGATCCTCGAAAGACAGATCTCGCCAGTACGCGAGGACGTCGTGTGTGGTCAGAATATCGGGGTGGCCAGGACTCAGGAGTCGCAGCCGGTCAGCAAGCAGTTCTTCGAACGCAGCTATGGCACCCGCCGGATCACCCGACTCGCCCCGCCAGCGAGCCAGGTTGCCGCGGGTGGCCAGAGTGCTGGGGTGGTCGGGGCCGAGCACCCGCAACCGGTCAGCGAGCAACTCCTCGAACGCAGCAGCAGCACCCGCCGGATCACCCGCCTTACCCCGCAAGGCGGCCAGGTTGTTACGAGTGGTCAAGGTGTCGAGATGGTCGGGGCCGAGCACACGCAACCGGTCAGCGAGCAACTCCTCGAACGCAGCAACAGCACCCGCCGGATCACCCGCCTTACCCCGCAAGGCGGCCAGGTTGTTACGAGTGGTCAAGGTGTTGGGATGGTCGCGGCCTAGCACCCGCGACGTATCAGTCAGCAGCTTTTCGAATGCGGAAACGGCACCCGCCGGGTCACCCGACTCGCCCCGCCAGCGAGCCAGGTTGCCGCGGGTGGCCAGGGTGT
The DNA here is from genome assembly GCF_042647905.1 of Amycolatopsis halotolerans. Classification (NCBI taxonomy): domain Bacteria; kingdom Bacillati; phylum Actinomycetota; class Actinomycetes; order Pseudonocardiales; family Pseudonocardiaceae; genus Amycolatopsis; species Amycolatopsis halotolerans. The sequence goes on along the minus strand of NZ_JBHRWI010000060.1, from coordinate 408 downwards.
CTGGATGGTCGGGGCCGAGCACCCGCAACCGGTCGGCGAGCAACTCCTCGAACGCAGCAGCAGCACCCGCCGGATCACCCGACTCGCCCCGCCAGCGAGCCAGGTTGCCGCGGGTGGTCAGAGTGCTGGGATGGTCGCGGCCTAGCACCCGCGACGTATCAGTCAGCAGCTTCTCGAATGCGGAAACGGCACCCGCCGGATCACCCGCGTCCCCCTGCCAGCGAGCCAGATTGTTGCGAGTGCCCAGAGTGTCGGGATGGTCAGGTCCCAGCACACGCAACCGATCGGCGAGCAGCTTCTCAAATGCGGATGCCGCGCCCGCCGGATCACCCGACTCGCCCCGCCAGAATGCCAGATTGTTGCGAGTGCCCAGAGTGTCGGGATGGTCAGGTCCCAGCACACGCAACC
>NZ_JBHRWI010000059.1:0-7500 GCF_042647905.1 Amycolatopsis halotolerans | reverse complement strand
ACGTGTACACGCACAAGGACCGGATGCCGGTCTTCGACGTCCCCGAAGGCCACACCGATGCTTCCTGGCTGCGCCATCAGGTGGCCGAGGGGCTCAAGTGGCGGTTCCCCGAGGGCGTCCCGGACGGCTACGAGGAGCGCTGCGACTACGAACTCGGCGTCATCGAGGGCAAGGGCTTCCCGTCCTACTTCCTCATCACCGCCGACCTCATCCAGCACGCGCGGGAGGTCGGCATCCTGGTCGGCCCGGGCCGTGGTTCCGCCGCGGGCGCGCTGGTCGCGTACGCGCTGGGCATCACGAACCTCGACCCGATCCCGCAGAAGCTGCTGTTCGAGCGGTTCCTGAACCCGGAGCGCATGTCGATGCCCGATATCGACATCGACTTCGACGACCGCCGTCGCGGCGAGATGATCCGGTACGCCACCGACAAGTACGGCGCGGACCGGGTCGCCCAGGTGATCACCTTCGGCACGATTAAGACCAAGGCGGCGATCAAGGACTCCGCCCGCGTGCACTACGGCCAGCCGGGCTACTCGATCGCGGACCGGATTTCGAAGGCGCTGCCGCCGCCGATCATGGCGAAGGACATCCCGCTGTCGGGCATCGTCGACTCGAAGCACGAGCGCTACGCCGAGGCCGCCGAGGTCCGCACGCTCGTCGAGACCGACGAAGAGTGCAAGACGATCTTCGACACCGCCCGCGGCCTCGAAGGCCTGATCCGCAACGCGGGCGTGCACGCCTGCGCGGTGATCATGTCGAGCGAACCGCTCACCGACGCGATCCCGGTGTGGCAGCGCGACGACGGCTCCATCATCACCGGCTGGGACTATCCGTCGTGCGAGGCCATCGGCCTGCTGAAGATGGACTTCCTCGGCCTGCGCAACCTCACCGTCATCGGCGACGCGCTGGAGAACATCAAGGCCAACCGCGGCGAGGAGATCGACCTCGACCGGCTCGGCTTCGACGACCCCGAGTCGTACAAGCTCCTCGGTCGCGGCGACACGCTGGGCGTGTTCCAGCTCGACGGCGGCGCGATGCGCGACCTGCTGCGGCGCATGCTGCCGACCGGGTTCGAGGACATCATCGCGGTGCTCGCGCTGTACCGCCCCGGCCCGATGGGCATGAACGCGCACAACGACTACGCCGACCGCAAGAACAACCGGCAGCAGATCAAGCCCATCCACCCGCAGCTGGAGGAACCGCTGCGGGAGATCCTGTCCGAGACCTACGGCCTGATCGTCTACCAAGAGCAGATCATGCAGATCGCCCAGAAGGTCGCGGGCTACACGATGGGCCGAGCGGACACGCTGCGGCGAGCGATGGGCAAGAAGAAGAAGGAAGTCCTCGAGAAGGAGTACGAGGGCTTCGAAGAGGGCATGAAGTCCAGCCCGCTGGTCGAGGGCGGCTTCTCGCCGGAAGCGGTCAAGGCGCTGTGGGACACGATTCTCCCGTTCGCCGGGTACGCGTTCAACAAGTCGCACGCCGCCGCGTACGGCCTGATCGCGTACTGGACCGCGTACCTCAAGTCGAATTACACCGCGGAGTACATGGCGGCGTTGCTGACGTCGGTCGGTGACAACAAGGACAAGTCGGCGATCTATCTGTCGGAGTGCCGTCGGCTGGGGATCAAGGTTTTGCCGCCGGACGTGAACGAGTCGGCTTTGCGGTTCGCGGCCGTCGGGGGCGACATCCGCTTCGGTTTGGGCGCGGTGCGCAACGTGGGCGCGAACGTGGTGGAGTCGATCATCAAGACGCGCGAGGAGAAGGGCAAGTACTCCTCTTTCACCGAGTTCCTGGACAAGTCGGAGCTGGTGGCCTGCAACAAGCGGGTGATCGAGTCGCTGATCAAGGCGGGCGCGTTCGATTCGATGGGTCACACGCGGCTGTCGATGATCCAGGTGCACGAGGACGCGGTGGAAGCCGTCGTCCCGCTCAAGCGCCAGGAAGCGATGGGCCAGTTCGACCTGTTCGGCTCGTTCGGAGCCGACGACGGCGACGCGGCCGAGGCGGCTCCGTCGTCCTCGCCGCTCGCGCACCTCAAGTTCGGCGAGGAGGAGTACCCGCGCAAGCAGCTCCTTGCCTACGAACGCGAAATGCTGGGCCTGTACGTGTCGGCGCACCCGCTCGACGGGGCCGAACGCATCCTGCGCAAACACGCGCCGAAGCCGATCGCCGCGCTGCTCGCCGACCCGCCGAAGGAGGGCGAGGTCGTCATCTCCGGCCTGCTCACTTCGCTCGAACGCCGGGTCAACAAGAAGGGCGAGCCCTGGGCGATCTGCACCGTCGAGGACATGGACGCCGCGCTCGAGGTGCTGTTCTTCGCCAAGGCGTACTCGATGTTCGCCGCGGACCTGGTCGAGGACAACGCGGTGCTGGTGAAGGGCCGGGTCAACTGGCGCGAGGACAAGATGTCGGTGTTCGGCGGCGGGCTCGTGCCGCTGGACCTCTCCGAGATCGGCAACGGCGGCGAAGAGCCGCCACTGGTGCTGCTGGCCGCCGCGGAGAAGGTCGACCAGGCGGTGGTCAGCGAACTGAAGTCGACGCTGCTCGCGCACAAGGGGGATACGCCGGTGCACCTCAAGCTCGTCGGCAAGAACCAGACGGTCTTCGCGCTTTACGATTACCCGGTGAAGGTCAGTTCGATGCTCATCGGTGAGCTCAAGGGCATCCCTGGGATCACCGCCAACACCTGATGGCCGAGGCGGAGCCGGATCCCCGCCGCTGGCGGGCGCTCGCGGTCACCCTCGCCGCCGGGTTCATGACGTTGCTGGACGTCAGCATCGTCAACACGGCTCTGCCCTCGATCCAGCGCGACCTGAACACCGGCGCGGGCACCATCCAGTGGGTGGTCTCGGGCTACGCGCTCACTTTCGGCCTGGTCCTGGTCACCGGCGGCCGGTTGGGCGACGCGCTGGGCCGCCGCCGGATGTTCCTGATCGCGCTGGCCGCGTTCGTCGCGACGAGCGCGCTCGCCGGAGCGGCCTCCGATCCGGCGACGCTCGTCGCCGCCCGGCTCGCCCAGGGCTGCGCCGCGGGCATGCTGACGCCGCAGAACAGCGGCCTGATCCAGGATCTGTTCCGCGGCGCCGAGCGCGGCCGGGCGTTCGGCATGTTCGGCGCGGTCGTCGGCATCTCCACCGCGGTCGGCCCAGTGCTCGGCGGCGTGATCCTCGCGCTGTTCGGCGATCCGGACGGCTGGCGGTGGGTGTTCTACGTGAACGTGCCGATCGGCGTCGTCGCGTTCGGGCTCGCGATGAAGCTGCTGCCGCAGGCGGACCGGCGGAAGTTCCGGCTGCGCACGGAAATCGACTTCGTCGGGATCGTGCTGCTGGCCGTCGCGGTGCTCGGCGTGCTGCTGCCGCTCGTGCAATCCGGACGGGGCGGGCTCGGCCGGTTGTGGTGGCTGTTCGGGGTGGCGATCGTTTTCGGCGTGGCGTTCGTGTGGTGGGAACGGCGAGTCACGCGAAGGAACCGGCCGCCGCTGCTGGACATCCGGCTCTTCACCGGCACCCCGGGCTACGCCAGCGGCGCGGCGGTCGGGGCGCTGTACTTCTGCGGATTCGCCGGGATCTGGCTGGTGTTCGCACTCTTCTTCCAGCAGGGGCTCGGGTACACACCGCTGCAGTCGGGGCTGGCGGTCACGCCGTTCGCGCTGAGTTCCGCCGTGACGGCGGCCGTCGCCGGGCGGCTCGTGACCCGCTTCGGCCGGAGGCTGACCGTCACCGGACTGGCCATCGTCGCCTTTTCACTGCTGTCGGTGGCATTGGTCGTGCAATGGGTGCCGCCGTCTGCCGCCGGGTTCGCGGTGGCCGGTCCGCTGCTGATCGGCGGGATCGGCGGCGGGATGGTGATCTCGCCGAACACGACGCTCACCCTCGAATGCGTGCCGAACCGGCTGGCCGGCGTCGCCGGGGGAGCGCTGCAGACCGGCCAGCGGATCGGCACCGCGATCGGCACGGCCGTGCTGGCGTCGGTGTTCGAATCGGTGGTCCCGGCGGCCGGGCACCAGACCGCACTCACCGCGGCGATGTGCTGCGCGGCCGGCCTCACGCTGGTCGCGCTGGCGTTCGCGACCCTGGAACTTCGCGCCCGCCGGCGGCGTGCCATCCTGACGGAGGACCGTCAAGCAGCGCAGTCCGCAGCGAATATTCACCGTACGTAATCTGGCAACTCTTATCTTGCCTCTTCGGTGAGCTACTTACCGCCACCAGGTGATACTCCATCCGGGTGACAGGTGACCTTCGGCCCTAGTGCTACTCAGAGCAACCGAGTAGACCTTATGGAGCCTTCAGAACGACACTTTGGCTACCTACAGTGGCAATTCGTTCGATCGACCGGGGATGGGTCGATCGGCCGAGAGGCCCGGGAGTCCGAAGTTCCGGGGAATGGACACCCGGAGTCGCATTCCGGTACGAAATTCGTCGGCGTCCGCGGGGGACCGTACGGCGAATCGCCGGGGCACTGCCCGGAGTGGCCGGCCGAGTGCGCGCGAAGGCAACGGGGCGGGCCCGGGCGAGGGGGAACCGGGCCCGCCCGTCTTTCTCTCCCGGCTCGTCCTTGCCCGCGGGCTGGCCGCTGATGTTCCGGCCGGGCATGTCCGTGCCGCTCGACGCTGTCTTGGGTTCCGACTGCGCGGCTCGGGCGGTCGAACGCTGTCCGTGCCGGTCGGGGCTGTCTTCGGGCTCGGGCCGTGCGGCTCTCGGCGCGTCGAACGTTGTCCGTGCCGCTTGTCCGTTGCCGTCGGTGCCGCTCGACCTCGCTCTCCTGGACCTCGCGGCTCGGGCGTGCCGAAAACGCTGACCGTGCCGCCTGACCTTGCTCTCGGAAGCCGATCGGCACAGGATGTTTCCCGCCTCTTGACCTTCCCCTCTGGGACGGCCCCACGCTCAGGGCGTTCCGAACGAGGGAGACCCATGACGGACCTGCTCGCCATCGGCGCGTTCGCGCGCCTGGCCCGCCTTTCGCCCAAAGCGCTGCGGCTCTACGACGAGATGAACCTGCTGCCGCCCGCCCGCGTCGACCCGGACACCGGCTACCGCTGGTACTCGCCGGATCAGCTCGACCGGGCCCGCCGCGTCGTCCAGTTGCGCGGGCTCGAGATGCCGCTGCCGCGGATCCGGGCCGTCCTCGACCTGCCGCCGGAAGCGGCGGCGGCCGAGGTCCGCGCGTATTGGGAGGAGCAGGAGCGGGCGTGGCACGCGAAGCGGGAACTCGCCGGGTTCTTCCTCGACCAGCTGACAGGGAAGGAAACCCCGATGTACGACGTGTCCGTTCGCGAAGTGCCCGCCCGCACGCTGCTCATCACCTCCGAGCACCTGACCGCCGACCGGATCGGCGAGTTCGCCGCCCCGCTCTTCGTCTTCTTCGGCGGCCCGGCGGTCCCGCGCCCGGAAGGCGGCCCCGGACGGCCTTTCCTGCGCTATCACGGAGAAATCAGCAATGACAGCGACGGCCTGGTCGAGTTCTGCTGCCCGATCGATCCCGGCCGCGGGGAAGTCGCCTTTCCGGAGATGACGCTCAGCGCCGACGACGCGGGCCGCGAGGCTTACGTCACCGTGCCGAAGGCGAACATGATGACCGCGCTCGGCGCCGAATCGCTGCACCGCTGGCTGACCGACCATGACGTCGAGGCCGATTGGAAGCCGCGCCAGATCTTCCTGTGCGATCCCGGGACGGCCGAACTCGACGATCCCGTCTTCGAGCTGGCGGTCCGGCTGCGCTGAGCCGCCCGGTTTCGCCCGGTTCCGGCCGCTCGGGGATGTCGCGCTCGCGCGGGGCCGTCGATCATGTTGGGATGGCCGCGTTCTGCGAAGAGGGGAGCGCTCATGGCCCACGAGGCATCGCCGGGCAACCGGATCCGGGTGTGGTACCGACCGATGCGGGCGCGCGACACCACCGAAGGGCACCGCGCGTCGACGCCGCTGGAGTTGCTGTTCGACCTGTGTTTCGTGGTCGCCGTCGGCCAGGCCGCCGCGCAACTGCACCACGCCCTTTCCGAAGGCCACGTCGGGCACGGGGTGCTCAGCTTCGGGATGGTGTTCTTCGCGATCTGGTGGGGCTGGCTGAACTTCAGCTGGTTCGCGTCGGCGTTCGACACCGACGACGTGCCCTACCGGCTCGCCACCCTCGTCCAGATCGCGGGCGGCCTGACCGTCGCGGCCGGCGTGGACAAAGCCTTCGAGGGCGACTTCACGATCGTGGTCATCGGGTACGTCCTGATGCGCCTGGCCGCGGTCACACAGTGGCTTCGCGCGGCACGGCAAGCACCGGAGATCCGCTCGACCGCGTACTTCTACGCGATCGGCATCACGCTCTGCCAGATCCTGTGGATCGTCCGGCTCGCGATTCCCGGCACCGCGGGGTTCGTCGGCTTCTTCGTGGTCCTGGTCCTGGAACTCGCGGTGCCGGCGGTGGCGGAAGCGCGGACCACGACGCCGTGGCACTCGCATCACATCGCCGAGCGGTACGGGCTTTTCACGCTGATCGTGCTCGGCGAAACCGTGCTCAGCGCCACCAACGCGGTGAAAGAGGGGATAGCGGAGGGGGAGCACACCGGGGAGCTGGTGTCGCTGGCCGTCGCGGGCCTGGTCCTGGTGTTCTCGATGTGGTGGCTGTATTTCGACCAGCCGGGGCACGCCCGTCTCGAACGCGGCAACTCCCGGTGGACCGCGTTGAGCTGGGGATACGGGCACTACCTGATTTTCGGTTCGGCCGCGGCGGTCGGTGCCGGGCTGGAACTGGCGGTCGGTTTCGACAGCGGGCAGGTGCACGTCAGCGGCATCGTGACCGCGCTGGCCGTGACGATCCCGGTCGCGATCTTCTTGCTCAGCGTCTGGCTGCTGCACATCGGACCGACCAACGAATGCCGTCCGATCGCGATCGGCTTCCCGGCAGCCGCGGTGCTCGTGCTCGCTGCGTCGTTCGGCCCGGCGCCGATCCACGTGACGGCGGTCCTCGCGGCGATCCTCGTCGGGGTCACGGTGATCGCGACGCACGGCGAGCCCGAGCCGGGCTGACCGCGCTCGGGTCTCGGCCGCCGGATCGACGCAGGTCAGGGGCTTGGCGCGAAAAAAGGGACCCCCCTGTTCGAGGGCTGTTTCGGGCCGTGTAATGTTCTCTTCGTCGCCAGGGAAACCCGGCGGCCACCGGGAACACGAACCAAGCTCCCACAGTAGTGGTAGAGTGGGTGGTCCCAAACCTCCGGAGCTGAACCAGCCCCCGACGAAGCCTCGAGCTTCCCAGGGTGTAGAGTTGGACTCCGGAAAAACAAAAGCTTGAAATAACGCATCGAGCTTGGCCTGGTTGATTCCGGGGCTGGTTCGGGGTGTGTTGCTTGAGAACTCAACAGTGTGCTAGTGAACTAAGCCAGTAGAGCTTATATGAAACCCCCTCGTCGGGGTTTCCTTTGAGAATGATTGAGAAATAGTCTCGATCGAACTGTTCATTGTTGGAGAGTTTGATCCTGGCTCAGGACGAACGCTGGCGGCGTGCTTAACACAT